>CAZWZD010000326.1:0-2504 GCA_964638235.1 uncultured Erysipelotrichales bacterium | reverse complement strand
ATGAACCGTAATCCACGTTTTGGCAAGTTGGGAGGTCACTTCATATTATCTCCCTCAAATATTGATATGAAAAAGTATAACATAAATTTATACTTTTTCATATCAAAACCAGGTTTCCCTGGTTTATTGATTAAAACATTGCGACTACTGAAGATCCATAAGTTTCAGAAATATAAGTTTTAACTTTATCAGAAGTAATAGCTTTAACTAAAGCTTGAGTCTTTTCTGTTTCTTCATTTCCTTCTTTAACTACGACATAGTTAATATAAGGAGCAGCTTCTTCTTCACTAAATTCTTCTGCAAATACTGTATTTGATTTACTCTTTAAATCTGCTTCTAATGCATAATTACCATTAACAATAGCTCCAGTAACATCATCTAAGTGATTTGGTAATTCTTCTGCGGCTAATTCAACGATTTCTATATCTACATTTTTCTTAGTAATTCCACTTAATGGATCAGTAACATTAGATTCATATTCAATGATTCCTTGTTTTGCTAAAAGAGCTAAAGCTCTATCTTCATTAGAACCATCATTAGGTATAGCAATCGTATCACCATCTTTAATATCACTAGCACTTGTTAAAGTCTTTGAGAATAATGTCATAGCTTCATAATGAATACCTTGTACTTCTTTTAAATGCCATCCATTTTCTTCATTCACTTCTTGCATATACTTTAATGTTTGGAAATAGTTAGCATCTAGATCTCCATCCTCCAAAGTTTGATTAGGTTGAACATAATCAGTAAATGTTACTACTTCTAATGTCCATCCATCTTCTGCTAAAACATCTTTTACAACGTTTTCTAAAATTTCAGCATGTGGAACTGCAGTAGCTCCAACAGTAATAGTTTTGTCCTCAGATGAACTTGATGTTCCCCCACATCCAGCTAATGCTATTGCAAAAGCACCAGCTAATAATAATTTTCCTAATTTCTTCATTTTTCTTTCTCCTTCATATTTATTGATTTTTCAATACAATAAAAATAAAAAACTCATCCTTATATTAAGGACGAGCTACATTCCCGTGTTACCACCTTAGTTTAAAATAATTTCACAACTATTTCCTCATCGAGTACTCTCTGTTAAGATTTATACTCTATCACTATAACGGGCGAACCCGGCATAACCTAACTTCAAAAGCTCAACTATGCAACTCCAAGGCCATCTTCATCTACCCTCAATCTCTCTTTTTCACCAGCCAAGAAATCTCTATGCATCTTAGATAGACTACTATTCTTTTCATCGTCTTTATTGTATTGCTAATAACATATTAAACCCCTAGGAAATAAAAGTCAATACATTTTTGATATTTTAGGATTTTTTTGATATTTTTTTTAAAAAGACAAATTATATAGCTAAATATTTATTGCTTATTCTATGTTTAGCAAGTATCTGCTTTATTCCTTTAAAAAAGTCTATTAATAACTTCGTCTCATTATTACACTTATTACTATAACTTAGTCCCTTAACATCTAGTGATATTGCTTTATTTTTAGAAAGTAATCCTATATGAAATTCTCCGATTTCATATTGATCATCACTTTCTATCTTATTAAAGTCTATTGTTGGAGCAACATAGTTTAAAAAGTCATATATCATAAAAATAGATTGCCTTGATAATGTAAAATAAACATTTTCAACAATTTTATTACCAACAGTTTTTTCATAATACATATTATTACTTATATCATATGAGAATACTGTTTTTGTAACAGTATTCGTATTAGTATTTGTATAACTGCAGTACACTAATATATCATATTTTTGCATTAGATTTGCATTTTCAGTTCCATCATACTTCTCTAAATACTCCCAAATCAATTTCATCACATCCCGATAGATATTGTAACACATATAAAAATAAATTCCATAACAAATATAAAAAAACTGTAGCAGTTACCTACTACAGTCTTTTTTTAATTGCTTAAGTCGCTTCCGTTGCTAGCGATAACTTTCTTATACCAATAGAATGAATCTTTTCTATATCTATCCATTGTCTTTAAATCAAATTCTTCTCTATCTACATAGATAAATCCATATCTCTTAACCATACCTTCATGAGTAGATATTAAGTCTATTGCACTCCATGGACAATATCCCATCATTTCGCATCCATCAGTAATTGCTAATTGTACTTGATGTAAGTGATCTTGATAATATTTAATTCTGTATTGATCATGTACTTTTCCATCTTCAGTTAGTGTATCATAAGCGCCTAAACCATTTTCAGTTACAATCATTGGTAATCTATATCTTGAATACATTTCTCTGATTGTATTTCTAAATCCTTCTGGATCGATTTCCCAACCAAATTCAGTAGTTGGTAAGTTAGGGTTTTTAAATCCTTTATAAACACCTGCATCACCACGTGCTGATTGTTGATCTGCACCTGGATCAGATTCTTCAGTTCCATCACTTGCTTCTACAGTTGCTGTATTGTAATAGTTAAATCCAATAAAATCAGGATGACCATTCTTTAATGCTTCTGCATCACCTTCAC
>CAZWZD010000325.1:0-2505 GCA_964638235.1 uncultured Erysipelotrichales bacterium | reverse complement strand
GTTCTTTTTTAATACGAGATATTTCTCTAACAATATCTTCATTTAATCCTTTAGGAGTTTTAAATACAGAAACATCTTCATCTTTAAAATCATATTCTTCTCTATTAGTAGGAATATCTAAATCTTCTATAGCCATTTCTATTCCTCACTTTCATCTAAAATCTTATTTAATCCATTCCAGCCTAAAGTTGCACATTTTATACGATTGGCCTGTTTATGAGTATTCTTAAAAGCAATTGCTTCTTCAAGAATATCTGGATCATAATCTCTTTCATAAATCATATTCATATAATTTTCCATAATTTCTTTTGCTTCTTCTTTTGTTTTACCAATAACAAGTTCACTCATTATGGAAGTTGATGAAGTGCATATTGCACAAGCTTCACCATCATATCTTACATCTTCAATTTTATCTCCATTCAATTTTACCTGTATATCTAAATTATCTATGCAAGTTTCTGAATTCATATTTACTTTTTTATATGAATCATCATCAACCAATCCTCTATTTCTAGGATTTTGATAATGATCCATAATTATCTCTCTTAAAATCATAGGATCATCCAAAGAAAGCATCTAAAAAGTCATCTCCCTTCTTACATACCTCAATAAATCTATCTATCTCTTCTATTGTATTATAAAAATAGAAAGAAACACGCAATGTTTGTGAAACTTTTAAATAATTATCTAGAATTTTAGCACAATGCTGTCCTGCTCTAACTGCAATACCATATGTATTAAACAGCGATGCTCCATCCTGTGAAAAAACTCCTTTAATATTAAATGCAATAGCGCCTGTTGACTTTTCATTATATATTTCAATATTATCTAACTTTTTCATTTTTTCAATGCAGTAATTTCTCAAATATAATTCATATTCATGAATATTTTCTATTCCAATATTGGAAATATAACTAACTGCAGCAGCTAGACCAATAACCCCTTCAATATGAGGAGTACCAGCTTCAAATTTATATGGAGGATTTTTCAATGTAACAACTCCACAGCTATTATATCTTGTATTAGAACCTCCACCAAGTCTAGTAGGTTTTGTTTGCTGCAATATTTCATATTTTCCATACATGACTCCAATACCAGTTGGACCACACATCTTATGACCAGAAAAAGCTAAAAAATCAACATCTAAATCTTTAACATCTGTTTTCATATGTGGAACGCTCTGTGCTCCATCAACAATGACATAAATACCTTTTGAATGAGCATATTCACATATTTCTTTAATTGGCACAACATATCCTAAAACATTGGTAACCATAGCTATCGATATGATTTTTGTATGTTCATTAACTGCTTTTTTAACGTTTTCTAAAGTAACAATACCATCATCATTTAAATCAATATAATTAACTATCGCTTGCTTTTCACTTGCAATATCAAACCAAGGTAAAGTATTGGAAGCATGTTCAGCTACAGTCAATAAGATTTCATCACCTTCATTTAATATTTCCTTGCCAAATCCATAAGCAATCATATTTAAAGAATCAGTAGAACCTGAAGTAAATACAACTTCATTAACTTCAGCATTAATAAATTCAGCAATGATTTTTCGAGAATTTTCAAACTTCTCATCAACTTCATGTGAAAGATCATAATCACCTCTATGTGCATTGCCAGAATAGCTTGTTAAATATTCAACTACACTATCAATAACACACTGTGGTTTTAAAGTTGTAGCTCCATTATCTAAATAAGCTAAAGGATAATTATGCATAGTCTTTTTTAACATTGGAAAATCTTTCCTGATTTCTTCTACATTAATCATTACTATCACCAACCTTATTTAGCATCTTTAAGAATCTTTCTTTTAATACTTCATTATCAATAATATCGCAAGCTGGTTTTAAATAACCATAAGTAATTAATTTCATAGATTCTTTCTTAGATAAACCTCTGCTTTCTAAATAAAACAAATGTTCTTCATCCATTTTACCCACTGCAGCAGCATGTGATGCTTTAACATCATATTCATCTATATATAAGTAAGGATTTGCTTTTGCTATACAATTTTCATCAAATACAATGATTTTATTTGTTTGATGACTTTCACTTCCATATTGACCTTTTGTAATTGTACCAATACCATCAATACTCAATTGCCCTTTATCCAATACAACTCCATAATTATCCATTTGACCATAAGTATGAGGATTTAAATGCTGAATTGTAACTTCATAAGCTTTTTTATCTTCATGCTTTGACATAGCAGCCATTCTCACTTTTACATCTGCTCCCTCTTCAATCAAATCATAATGATAAGATGCAGATAAAGATCCATCAGATAATTCACCATATCCAGCTAAACATTGAGCATTTCGATATACACTGACATGATCATTAAAATCTATGTTTTCATTATTAGCTGAATTATTTTCATTAAAAACATGTAAAACACTTTCTTCTTTTAAAACAATATCTCTATTAAATTGAGCATTATCTTCTAAAATTCTTGTTTCAATTAAATCCACTCTTACATTTTCTTCTAAT
>CAZWZD010000324.1:0-2509 GCA_964638235.1 uncultured Erysipelotrichales bacterium | reverse complement strand
TTGATTTTTTATTTGTTTAAAAAACAAATTAATGATCATCAATATTCCCACAACAATAATAAATCCAATCATGATATAAAATCTTCTAGAGATAACATTGTCAGTCTGATTTTTTATTTGTGTTTCAATTTCTTTTGTTCCAGTAAATTTAATTTGATCCTTTTTAAATTTCATTGTGTTACCTCCCATCGATATTATATTATAAATATTTACAAAAGTAAATCAACCCATAAAAAAACGTAAATTTAACAAAAAAGATTAGAATTATAAATCCTAATCTTCATCCACCGATAATATTGCCATAAAAGCTTCTTGAGGTATTTCTACACTCCCTACTGCTTTCATTCTCTTTTTACCTTCTTTTTGTTTTTCAAGCAATTTCTTCTTACGAGAAATATCTCCTCCATAGCATTTAGCTAATACATTCTTTCGCATTGCCTTAATATTAGTTCTAGCTATAATTTTACCTTGCAAAGCAGCCTGAATTGGCACTTCAAACATCTGCTTTGGAATAATCTGTTTTAACTTCTGACAAATAAGATTGCCTCTATGATACGCAAAATCATTATGTATAATTGTTGATAAAGCATCAACAACTTCACCATTCAATAAAATATCCATCTTCGTTAATCTACTTGTTTGATAACCACTGATTTCATAATCCAACGAAGCATAGCCTTTCGTACATGATTTTAATTTATCAAAAAAATCATATACAATTTCACTAAGCGGCAAAGAATAAATGACATTTCTTCGATCATTATCAATATATTCAATATTGACATATTCTCCCCTTTTATTTTGACAAAGTTCCATAATTGGACCAATGTAATCTTGAGGAGTCATTATGCTAGCTTTAACATAAGGTTCCTCAATATGATCAATTTTTTGAGGAGCAGGCATCATTGCTGGATTATCTATTTCCAGCATACTTCCATCTGTTAAATACACATGATAAACAACTGAAGGAGCAGTAGCTATTAAATCAAGATCAAATTCTCTTTCTAGCCTTTCTTCAATAACATCCATATGCAACAATCCTAAAAAGCCACATCTAAAGCCAAAACCTAAAGCCTGTGATGTTTCAGGTTCAAATTCTAAAGACGAATCACTCAATTGCATTTTCTCCAATGCCTCTCGCAAATCTTTATATCTTGCATTATCCACAGGATATAAACCACAATAAACCATTGGGTTCATCTTACGATAACCAGGTAAAGGATCACTAGCCATATTTTCAATGGAAGTAATTGTATCCCCTACATGAACATCTTTGACAGATTTAATAGAAGCAGCTATCCAGCCAACTTCTCCAGTTACAAGTTTATCCTTTTTCACTTCTTTAGGAGTTCTAACTCCTAATTCAATAACTTCATATACTGCATCACTAGCCATAAATTTAATATGATCTCCAATATTTATTTGCCCTTCTTTAACACAGACAAAAACAATAACCCCTTTATATGAATCATAGAAAGAATCAAATATTAATGCTTGTAAAGGATGTGCAGACGATCCTTTTGGGGAAGGTATTTCATTGACAATTTTTTCTAAAACTTGATTAATATTCAATCCATTTTTTGCTGAAATCAAAGGAGCATCATCACAAGGAAGTCCAATGATTTCTTCAATTTCAGTGATTACACGCTCAGGATCAGCACTTGGCAGATCAACTTTATTTATAACAGGTAATATCTCTAAATTATTATCCAAAGCTAAATATACATTTGCAAGAGTTTGAGCTTCCACTCCCTGAGCCGCATCAACAACAAGTACAGCACCATCACAGGCCGCAAGCGATCTAGAAACCTCATATGTAAAATCGACATGGCCAGGAGTATCAATAAGATGTAAAATATATTCATTTCCATCATTTGCTTTATATTTCAATTGAACAGCATTTAATTTTATAGTAATACCACGTTCTCTCTCAAGATCCATACTATCAAGCAACTGATCCTTCATTTCCCTATCTTCAACAGCACCAGTTAATTGAAGAATACGATCGGCAAGAGTGGATTTCCCATGGTCAATATGTGCAATTATAGAAAAGTTTCTCATTTTTGATTGATCAATACTCATTTAAAAAACTCCTTTCATACTCCTCTATTTTACACAATTTACACTAAAAAGAAAATAACAAAATCAAAAACTCTCTTCTTTCATATATTTTTCAATAAATGAAACATGCTCAACCTTGACTTCAAACATAGAATATGACTTATTCTCCTCACTTTCATAAGTTCTCGATTGAATTCTACCTCTAACACCTAAATATGTACCAACATCACAACAATCAATAACTGTTTGTGCCATACCTTTCCATAAGACTATATTAATATAATCTACTTCTCTAATTCCTAGATTATTACGATATGGTCTTTCCACCTGAATAACTGCAGTAGCCATCATCACTCCACTTTGGGTTGATTTAAGCACTGGCTTTTTCACTAATTTTCCAATAACAATAACTTCATTAAACATTATATTCCTCCTTACATTTAACATT
>CAZWZD010000323.1:0-2512 GCA_964638235.1 uncultured Erysipelotrichales bacterium | reverse complement strand
TTCTAGCATATCAATATAATAGCAAAAACAACATTTTTCTTAAAAAGAGCGAAAATTTTAAAAAAATTAAAAAATTTTTTGTTAAATCATTTTTAAACGTACCTCCTCTTATGAAAAGAAATTTTTGAGGAGGAAACTAAAATGAAAGAATTAAAAGTATTTATTTATTGCAGAGTATTGGATAATCAGGCAAGAGATTTACTTGATTATCAGGAAAAGGAATTAACAGATTTATCTGAATATTTACATATGAAGATTGTAGCATCTGTTGGAGAGGTTTCTAGTGGAAAATATTTTGGAACTTTTGCTATGCAAAAACTTATTCATTATATAACAACAGAAAAGATTGATGCTGTATTAGTATATAATGAAACAAGAATAGCGATTTATGATGACCTTTATACAGAGTTTCAAATGATATGTGATAAACATGATGTGGATATTTTCACTATGGATGATTTAAAAACTATGATTTTTGCCAATTCAATATTGAATAGCCATGACTAGCAATCATGGCTTTTTGCGTTCTCATTGTAGAGATCCACCTTTCTTTTCCAATTAAAAAAAGGAGGAAAGAAGATGGGATACAACAAATCAACTGAGGAACGCAAATGGAAACAATGGAAAATGAAAGAAGAACGTATTTTAAGAGAGCAGGGTATGCCTGAAAGAAAAATTCTAGAATTACGTCAATATGACTGGAACTTATTTAACTCAGACAGAAGATTTAGAGAGAAACAGTTTACAAATAATGATCTCATAAACTATGTAGGAATGACCTGTATAAAGCTACCTATAAGAAATTTCAGTGATATTCTAGATCAGATAGAGGATATCCAGCTTTATGATGTTATGAGAAAAGCTAATATTCAGACAATGGCTATTCTTTATTTAAAAATATATGGATATACAAATAAAGAAATATCATCAATGCTTGGATTAAAAGAAACTACTATAAGAAAAAGAATATATGATATTAGAAAGAGGTTAAAGAAATAAGATAGTTTTGGTCAATAAAAACAATGCTAATAATGTTAGTTTTCATTTTTAATAATATGATTAGCTTATTAGCATTGTTGAATACATAAGAATTTAGATTGTTTGTTTTTGGACGACTTTGTTGTATTCTATTAAAAAATAATGAAGCTACAAGGAATTAAGAAATAATAAATTCTTAATGAATTGTGGCTTTTTTACTAAAAAATTGAATTAAAGGTAACGTTATATGTGTTTTCGTCGGCTAATAAGTGAAGGGAGTTAAATCCTGAAAGAGTACCTTGAAAACTGAATAGCAATGCTGATAACGTTACCTGTGTTTAAGCCCAGTCATAAATACGCCAAGACCATTTTAAAAATGAGAGCGAGTCATATTTGATGATAACCATAGCTTGCTACTATGGGGCGATGATGATATAGGAAAATAATGATACGCATAGTGAGTCACAGTCCGAACAGTAACCAATCTGTCACAGGCAAGACATTATATAGGTGGGAATCCTATGAGTTTTTATAGCGCCTTAAAGATTATAAAGACCCGTGGAACTGTAATTGCAAAGCAGTCTATCAGTATTGTAGAAAACATATATTAATTATCTAAAAGCTATCAATCATTTATCCATTTGATAAAGTCAAGACAAGATAGTTTTTAGAGTACATAAAAAGAAAGGAGATTAAAATGGTTGAACACATTAAAAGAGGAGAAATCTATCTTGCAGATTTAAATCCAGCAATAGGAAGTGAGCAAGGTGGAATAAGACCAGTATTAATATTGCAAAATAATATTGGTAATTTTCATAGTGGAACAACTATTATAGCATCTATTACATCATGTATAAGACATAAGCATAAATTACCAACACACTTATTTATTGAAGCTAGAGATGATTTATACAATGATTCCGTTGTTTTGTTGGAACAAATTCGTACTATTGATAAAAATAGATTAATCAAAAAAATGACTATGTTAAATCATAAGGAAATGATAAATGTGGATAAATGTTTAATTATTAGTATAGGGTTATCGAGTTGGTTTTTATAAATATGAAAAATATAGATTTAATGTATTTATATCCAGAACGATATTGTGATCATCAATTAGTACAGGTATCAAATAGTGTGTATAACATATTAAAACAAAAAGAATCAACATCTAAATTAGTATATCAGAGTATTTCAACTGATTATAATTTATTAAATCAGATAGTCAAAACAGACTTAATAGAAATGATATTGCTAAAATTTGAAGAACTGACTTTAAAGCAGCAAAATCGAATATATGAAAAGTATTTTTTAGGAATGAGTACCTCTGAAATTGCTAGACTTGAAGATTGCAGTGAATGTGCAATTAGAAGATCAATAAATAGAGGAATAAATCAGTTAAGGAGTAAGGTACGTGGAAAGCTATGAAAATATTATGACTATAAAAGAATTTAATGCTAAGACAGGAATAACTATTCCTGTCATAAGAAATTTAATAAGAGAAAATAAAATAGTAAGTTTTAAGGTTGGAAAT
>CAZWZD010000322.1:0-2524 GCA_964638235.1 uncultured Erysipelotrichales bacterium | reverse complement strand
CAAACTTTTCAGTATCATTAATCAAAACATTAAATATCATTAATAACTGCTCAACATGTGTATTTGCATTTACAAAATGAAAAGTATCAGTAACTAATTCTTTAACAGTAATATCATATAAATCTGCTATTAATTCTTCTTTAGAAACCGCATATTTATAAAATGTTGGTTTTGTAATACCACATTCTTTACAAATATCAATAACTGTAACATTATTATAACCTCTATCTAGAAACATTTGAATTGCTTTATCTCTTATTTCATCTTTTGTTAATTTTGCCATCTTTCTCACCTTTAAATTATACTATCATATTTTAGAGTAAACTTTAAGAAACTTTTTTGTGAAATTATTGACATTTAATTTATATTGAGTATAATTTTACTCAAGTAAAACAATAATTTACTTAAGTAAAAGGAGGAAAAGAGAGATGTCTAAAAGTTTATTTGAAAAAACGTATATTGGTAATATGAAACTTAAGAATAGAATTTTCATGTCACCAATGGGGACTACTGGTGAGTCTGATGGTGCTTACTGTAATGAAGGTATTGATTATTTTGAAGAAAGAGCAAAAGGTGGTGCTGGTTTAATTATTACTGGTGCTAATGTTGTTTCTACTAAGTATGAACCTAGACCTTGTACTGAATTATCTGATTTTCATCATGTTGAAAGATTAAATATGTTGATTGACAGATGTCATCATTATGGAGCGAAAGTTTGTGTACAATTATCTCCAGGATTGGGTAGACAGCAATTTACTGATCCATTTACCCCACCATATAGTGCTGGAAGTGTTGGAGCTTTCTGGTTCCCAAATTTAATTTGTAAACCATTTGCGATTGAAGATATTAAGTATTTAGTTGAAAAAGTTGGATACAGTGCTTCTTTAGCAGTTGCTGCTGGGGCAGATTGTGTTGAATTACACGCATATGGTGGTTATTTATTGGATCAATTCCATTCTAGTCAGTGGAATAACAGAACTGATGAATATGGTGGTTCTTTAGAAAATAGAATGAGATTTACTTTAGAATGTATTGAAGCAATTAGAAATAATATTCCTAAAGGTATGCCTATTTTAGTTAAGTTTACTCCTCATCAAAGAGTTGAAGGATTTAGAACTATTGATGAAGGTATTGAAATGGCTAAAATATTAGAGAAAGCTGGTGTTGATGCATTACATGTTGATACTGGATGTTATGAAGAATGGTTCCAGGCTATTACTACTGTTTACAGTGAAGATGGACATAAATTAGATGTTCAAAAGGCAATCAAAGAAATTGTTAATGTTCCAGTATTAGGAGATGGAAAATTAACTGATCCTGCAATTGCGAAAAAAGCTGTTGAAGATGGTATATTAGATTATGTTGGATTAGCTCATCAAATGCTAGCTGATCCATATTGGCCAAAGAAAGTTAAATCTGGTCATAGTGAAGATATTACACCATGTGTTGGGTGCAATGAATGTTTGTTAGCTGGATTCTCTGGTAAACATTATTATTGTGCTGTAAATCCTAGCTGTTATGCTGAAAAAGCATATGCATTACCTAAACCAGATGGAACAGTTAGAAAAGTTCTTATTATTGGTGGTGGCCCTGCTGGTATGATGGCAGCTATCACTGCTAGAAAAAGAGGATTTGAAGCAGATTTATTTGAAAAAGATAATAAATTAGGTGGTACATTATGGCCTGCTGGTGGTCCTGATTTTAAAGCAGATGTGCTTAAATTAATTAAATATTTAGAAATACAATGTTATAAATTAGGTGTTAATATTCATTTAAATACAACTATAACTAAAGATAATATTAAAGGTGATTATGATAAAGTTATTTTAGCTGCTGGTTCTTCACCTGCTATTCCACCAATTGATGGTATTGAAAATACAATACTTGCTAGTGATTATTTAACTCATAAGGTATCAGTTGGTAAAAATGTTGTTATTATTGGAGCAGGCTTAGCTGGAAGTGAAGCAGCTTGTGATATTGCAGTGAAAGCTGATAATGTCACATTAATTGAAATGTGCCCAGATATCTTATTTACTGCTCAGCATTGTTTAAATAATGATCAACATTTAAAGAAAATGATTAAAGAACGTAAAGTCAAAACTGAAGTTAATGCAAAAGTTACTAAGATAACTAATCATTCAGTAACTTTTGAAAGAGATGATGAAGTTATAACAATTGAATGTGATACTATCATTAATGCTGTTGGATTTAAAGCCAATAATCAATTAGAAGATATTTTAGAAGAAAAATATGAAGATGTTAGTGTTGTAGGAGATGCTGTTGCTCCTAGAAAGATCTTAACTGCTGTACATGAAGGATATCATGCAATCAGAGTTATGGAATAATGTAAAGAATGCAAGATGAGGTTTCATCTTGCATCTTTTTTAAATCTTTATTTTCTCAATAATACATTCATGTTTTTTATAATCATCTGATTTGTTATCTGGATTATAACTTATTCCTACAAGTAATATATCTCCTTTATATCCTTCTAATGCTTTGATATATCCTTTGTTTTTCATTT
>CAZWZD010000321.1:0-2532 GCA_964638235.1 uncultured Erysipelotrichales bacterium | reverse complement strand
ACCTAAGAGAAATAAATATCATGATTATGATCAAAGTAAATATGAAGAAACCGAAGATTATTCCTATTGTGAAGAATGGATTGAAAAAGATTTTACTTTATCGGAATCAAAAATATTAGCTAAAATAGAAGAACAAAAGAATAATCCTAGTGTAATAACAACAACTGAATGTCTTGAATGTTCAGAGGAAGTAAGATATTTAGCTAAAACGGAAAAATTATTTCAAATTAGAAAATATATAGTTATTGGTTTATCCATAGGTATATCCTTAGACATGATATTTATATACTTAAAAGTTAGCAACATAAGGAGGTATAGCTTATGATGAAAATTCAAAAAGAGAAAAAATTTAAAAGTGAATATATACCTATTGTTATTGGTGTCATCATTTTGATTTTATTTATTGCCTTATTAGTTGTCACAATTGCTTATGAAGGTAATATTGAAAAAGAAGATGTATCAAGTGAAACTTATGGCGAAAATAAAGATATATTAGTTGATAACTCAGATTCCAAATGTTCCACTAGTGACTTAAAAGAAATAACTTCTATTGCTAACAAAGTAAGTGCTGAATATGATTATAAATATCTTATTGAAGATATCCCCGAAGAAGAAAAAGCTAATTATTCTGAAGAAGAATTAGAGGACTATTTTCCCACTGGTCAGTGGACTGTCATAAGAAAAGAAATAACTGTAAATGATATTGGTGATAATATTCAAATAGTTATTACCAATGATAAAGATGATAAAGAAATAAAAATAACTTCTAAAGATACGGAAGATGGAAAATATTCTTTTTATGATGAGTACTTATATGAAAAAGTAACTTATTATGTAAGCATATATTCCAATACTGATGATTGCCAAGAAGAATTAGTTAGAAAAACTTCTTTTGAAACATTAATATATAATTATTGGTATGGAACTTTATCCTGTCTTACTTATTCTGGATATGAAAACTGTTCTAAAGTAGTTGAAGAAGAAATAGAACCTGATGAATTTTTAACCAAATTAGAAGAATATAAAAATTTAAACAAAGAAGAAACTGAAAAAGCTGAAGAACAAGCCATGCAAGCTATGTATGTAAGACAAGATGTCGAAGAAATAAGAAAACAAGAAGAAGAGGAAGAGAGTAGTAATGATAATAGTAGAATGAAATTGATAATAATATCTGCTATTATTATAAGTATAGGTATATTAATTATTATCTTACTAATGTTTTTAAGGAGAAAGCGTCTATGAAAAAAAAGTTAATAATTATCTTAATTACTTTATTTATTATATCTATACCTTCCAATGTTAAAGCATCCATTACTTTGACAGCTTATCATGGAACATATAGCAATACTTCTGGTATAAAGATGTATCGTTATGGAAAACAACTATCTGGAGCTACGGATTATAATGATCAAATTAAATATTTTACTGTGGGAGGAAAAAATGTACCAGCATATTGTTTAGACCCTGGTCAACCACTAGATAGTGGTAAATATCAATACAAATGTTCACCTATATCCGATGCTGGTATAGTATACCTTTTAAATCAATTTGCCAATATAGATACAACAAAAGACAAAACAGCATATACAATGGCAGAGTTAAGCTTTCGTTTTTATGGAATAATTACTAGTTTTGGAACTGATGCATCTGTAGCTGAAGTTATAGATGGTTATACGGAAATAGGAAGATTAAGAGGAGCCAAAGAAGCATTAATTAGATATCATCAAATTTCGGTTGGTGCAGGTGAAGCAATGGCCGAAGGTTGTATTCAACATAAAAATCAGAAATGCTCAACAGAAAAAAATGACTATTTTAATGATGCTGGAATACCTTTAGTAGAAGAGGCTTATGCTAATGCAACTAAAGCAGCTGAAGTTAAAAGAGGAGCAACTTCGTCAACAGGTACTTCTAGTGGTGGGATAACTTTTTCTTTACAAAGTGGGGCATCCCAATCTGGTATGACTTATACTTTATCATCAGGAACAGAATTCCCTCAACTTGATTTTAAATGTGAAAATTGTACTATTGTTTCCAAATCTTGGAGTGGTAAGAGTGGACAAATTACGATTGTTCCTCCTGCAGATTGTGGTGAGTTTAAAATTCTTGTTTATGCTCAACTTTCTGGAGCTTATGTATGTATAGCTAAAAATGCTTCATCTAATTCGCATCAAATGTTAATTACTTCTTTTGATGAGACAAGTACTACAAGCAGTACAACTGTAACCAGCGGTGCTTCAACTATTGATACTACTGGTACACCAATGCAAACATATACATCAGTTGGAGTTGGATGTCAACAAGACTGTTGTACAGAATCTCCTATTGAGGCTGGTAAAATGTTTGGTGCTGTCTACAATTGTTGTTATGATGATACTCACTCTGAAGCTAGAGAGTATGATTTAAATGATTTATTTTGTAAAGACAGTGAATTAAATGTTCAACATTATTTTGAAAAATGTGATTCTGAATACTATATCGATACAGATATGACAGCAAGATTAAATGATTATTGTAAAATGTATTGTACTGAGA
>CAZWZD010000320.1:0-2537 GCA_964638235.1 uncultured Erysipelotrichales bacterium | reverse complement strand
ATTACAACTTCTGCTGGTGCTGATGTTCCAAAAGTATTAACACATAACACTTTACCATCAATACCAACATATTTATACCAGCCAAAATCAGTAGCCATTTCTACAGCCAATCTCTTTCTCACTGATTTAGGTAAAACAGTTTCCTTATATTCATCACTTTGCTGTTCAAATAGGAACATAGAAGGCATTGAAACAACACGAACATCATGTCCCTGTTCAATCAATATTTCCTGAGCTTTAAGTGCTAATTCTAATTCACTACCACTAGCAATAATAATTCCTTCACATTCTTTTTTCTCCATAGAAACAATATATCCACCTTTAGATACATGTTTATAGTGAGATCCAGTGATGTTTGTTAAGTTTTGTCTTGTTAAAATCAAAGCAGTTGGTGTTTCTTTTGATTCAATAGCAATTTTCCATCCAGCTAGCATTTCATTTGCGTCTGCTGGTCTAATGACATTCATATTAACCATCGATCTCATCATTGCTAGCTGTTCAACTGGCTGATGAGTAGGACCATCTTCACCAACAGCGATAGAATCATGGGATAATGGCAGTATAATTGGTAATTTTTGTAAACATGACATACGAAGTGCTGCTTTAAAATAATCACTAAAGACTAAAAATCCCCCTGAAGCAACTCTCATTCCACGATGCAATGTTATACCATTTAAAATACAAACCATCGCAAATTCTCTAATTCCAAAATACAAATTTCTACCAACATAATTATCGCAGCTATAACGACCTCCACCTTTGATTTCAGTCTTAGTAGATGATGCCAAGTCAGCTGTACCTGATAAGAATGTAGGATTTTGTTTAGCAATTTGATTAATAATTCTTTCACTGGTATTTCTTGTAGCTTCTTTTAATCCAATTGGATAAGTTTCAAATAAATCATCATAATCAAAAGTATATTCTCCATTAATAGCATTAGATAATTCATTGTATTCATTAGGATATTTTGCTTTATATTTTTCAACTAGCTTATTCCATTTGTTATAAGCTCTTTTACCTCTGTTTAAGACATTTTTATGAAAATCATCATATACCTCTTCAGGAATATAAAAATCTTCATGATCAAATCCATAAGATAATTTAGCATTCTTTCCATCTTCATCACCTAATGGAGCTCCATGAACTTTATTAGTTCCCTGATTTTTAGAACCATAACCAATAACAGTATTAACAATAATTAATGTAGGTTTATATAATTCTTTTTTACCCTTTTTTATAGCTTTTAATATAGCATTAGTATCATTTCCATCTTCAACTTCAATAACTTGCCAATTAATAGCTTTAAATCTCTTTTTAACATCTTCACTAAACGAATAATCTAAAGGTCCATCCAGTGTTACTTTATTTGCATCATATAAAACAATAAGCTTTCCTAAAGATAAATGACCTGCTAAAGAAGTTGCTTCATAAGTGACACCTTCTTGCATATCACCATCACCACATAAAACATATGTGTAATGATCTACAATGTTATAACCCTCCCTGTTATACTTTGTAGATAAAAATCTTTCTGCCATAGCCATTCCTATAGCAGTAGGAATACCCTGTCCTAATGGTCCACTAGATGCATCAACACCATCTGTTACATCAACTTCTGGATGACCTGGTGTTCTACTCTTCCATTGTCTAAATTGCTTTAAATCATCCATAGTCAAATCATATCCAGAAACATGTAACAAGCTATATAATAATGCACTAGCATGTCCACTTGCAAGAACAAAACGATCTCTATTAAACCATTCCGATTCTTCTGGATTGACTTTTAATTCTTTTGTAAATAAAGTATACAATGCTGGAGCAGATCCTAATACCATACCAGGATGTCCAGATTTAGCTTTATTAATCATATCTATACCTAACGATCTGATTGTGGCAATAGATAAAGTCGATTGATCCATTTTGTTTCCTCCTCAAATAACAAACACATTATACACAAAAAAATAAAAATATAAAACATTATTTTACATTTTTATTACATTAATTTAATTTTTTAGCTGTTTTTAGTTTATTAGGAGTAATATCATTTCCTTTTTCATCTACAACTTTAATTGTTTTTAACTGCTTTTTAAAGTTTTTTCTAAAAAGCTTGATATATTCTTCTCTTAATTCTTTTTGTCTTATCTTTTCTTCTTCACTCAATCCTTCTTCTTTGCTTTTCTTTGCTAGAGCATTGATTTCAGGAATTAAATCTTCTATTTGTTTACTCATTCATACTCCTCCATAAATAAAAGAACCTAAGAGCATTAGATTATCCCTGTTAAATACAGGTGGGTATCTTTGTCCTGATTTTAGGATTCCTATTCTAAGAAAGGCCTTCAACACCATCAGACTCAAATCAGATTCCCTTATCTATAGTGTAGGAAATTATTCACTCTTAGGTCAAATTTATTATAACATAAGTTTTAACTATGTCAACAGTCCAATTTAATATCCAAAACAATAAATTATAAAGAATAATTTATCTTTATTTTTATAAAAAATGTTTCTTAACCATATCCAGTTCTTCAATAAAAATA
>CAZWZD010000319.1:0-2542 GCA_964638235.1 uncultured Erysipelotrichales bacterium | reverse complement strand
ATCATAATAATCAAGCTCAACAAAGTTTTCATATGATTTTATGTTATGTTAACCATGATCATTTTAAACAATTCCATTTTTTACAAATAGGTGGAACATATGTTTTATCATATATAAAAAGAGAAGGTGATTGGTATATTGATCATATTAAATATGATTTATGTTGGTTTGATGGAAATAATTATTGGATAAAAGATTGGAATCTAATCGATTTTAAAATGCCAAAAGTACATAATTATTCAATGTTTACAAGATGGTGTTCACCATAATTTTTATACAAGTGATGACGTTATAAATGATGAGGAACAAATTAAAGAATTAGGGTATATATATGGTTGGGTAATAGATACTGAAGATTATAGTTTATTAAAGAAAAAAGTGTCTTCACGTTTTAGAGTTTATGATGGATATCACAAGAAGGAGTTTAATGGAGTAAATACATGGATAGATTTTTTAAAACATCTTAATTCACGTGAACCATGTTTACATCACACATATCAAGTACAAAAAATTGAAATCAATAAAAATACGGGGACATTATATATGTCACGCCTTGAACCAAATCGTATTGGTTCAAGAGTCATAGGCGAACATAGTTGGTTTTATGATTGGATGACTTTAGATTATACAATAAAGGTTATACAAGTTGATAATCAATGGTTATTAGAAGATGTTTTCTTTATAACACGTTATCATGAAGAAAAATCTAAGGGAATATTTGAGGAGTTATGTTAATGAAAAGAAAAGTAGCTATTGTAACTGGAGCACAAACTGGAGTTGGTAAAGCAACTTGCTATTGTTTAGCAAAAAAAAATGTTTTAGTTGTTGCAACTGGAAGAAGTTTAGAAAAACTTAATATTTTAAAAAATGAAATAATATTGAAAGGATATGATTGCGAAATATGTCGTTTAGATGTAACAAAAGAAGAGGAATGGATCAATTTATGTCAATTTGTTTATAAAAAGTATCATTCAATAGATTATCTAGTAAATAATGCAGGAATAACTTCACGTGAGAAGGTACATGAAGGGACAAGAGAATTATGGAACATAATAATGGATACAAATGCATATGGGCCATATTTAGGCATGAAGCATTGTATACCTTATATGCAAAAAAATCATTATGGTTCTATAGTCAATGTAACAAGTGTTGGAAGTTTGGTAGGAATAGGAGGTGGAACTGTTTATCCTGCATCAAAAGGTGCGCTTTATTCAATGACAAGAAGAGTTGCAATTAATTATGGTATAGATAATATAAGAGCTAATATTGTTTGTCCAGGATGGATTGATACACCTATGACAGAATATTCAAGGCAAGAAAAGAAACAACAATTTTTAGATAGACAAGCTTTAAAATACTTTGGTCAACCTGAAGATATTGCCAATACTATAGTATTTTTATTAAGTGACTTATCAAAATTTACAACAGGTTCACAAATTATTGTAGACGGTGGTTTTACCGCAGAATAGGAGGAAAAAAGTATGAAAAAATTTACAGAAAAATTTGAACAAATTTCAATAAAAATAGGAACTGAAAAACATTTATTAGCAATTCGTGATTCATTGATGCTATTTATTCCATTTTTAGTTTTAGCAGGATTTATCACATTTATTAACTGGGTATTATTATCTGCTGAATTTATGATTAAATTATTAGGCGCAGAACTAGTTGCACAATTACAAACACTATTTACTAGAATTAGTAATGGGACATTAAATATCTTTGCATTAGCATTAGTTCCTATGATTGCCTACAATCTTTCACAAAAGAAAGAATATGCTAAACCATTTTTGAGCTCAATAGTCGCTTTAGCAACATTCTTTGTAGTTATTCCATTTGAAACAGCTACTTCAGTATTTAGTACTACTGGTATATTATTAGCTATTATAATTTCTTTAACAGTAACAGAATTATTTATCAAATTAACTTCAATTGATAAATTAAAGATTAAAATAGAGGGTAATGTTCCACCAGCTATTATAGATTCTTTTAATTCAATTATATCAATTACAATTATACTATTTATTTATGCACTAATTTCTTTTTTAATAAAATATTTATCTGGATATGAAGTAAATGATTTAATTTATTCAATTATTCAAGCACCATTAGTTGGTGCAGCAGCAACACTACCTGGTGCATTATTAAAAACTTTTATTATCAGTTTCTTATTCTTCTTTGGTATACATCCTGGGACAGTTACCATACCAGTATTTGATCCTGTAATGATTGCAGCCTTAGGGACAGGATCAATTGTTAATCAATCATTTGTTGATGTATACAATTTATTTGGAGGATCTGGTTCAACATTAGGACTTGTTTTAGCAATTCTTATCTTCTCAAAACATAAAGAATTAAAATCAATTGCTAAAATGGCTTTACCAACTAGCTTATTTAATATTAATGAACCAGTTATTTTTGGTATTCCTATTTGTTTTAATCCATACTTTTTGATACCATTTGTAATAGTTCCTTTAATTAATATAGTAATTGCTTATATAGCAACTCTATTAAAAATTGTTTCAATAATGACAGTATA
>CAZWZD010000318.1:0-2560 GCA_964638235.1 uncultured Erysipelotrichales bacterium | reverse complement strand
GGAGGAAATAAAATGAATCAAAAAAGAAATATTTCTATGAAAGAAATTGCTAAAATGGCAAATGTATCAGTCGCGACTGTTTCAAGAGTTATAAATAACAATGGTAGATTTTCTGAAGAAACGAGAAAACGAGTTCAAGATATAATAGATGAATATGGATATACTACTAATATGGCTGCTAAAAGCTTACGTATTTCTAAATCTAAAACAATTGGTTTAATTGTTCCTAATATTGATAATGAATGGTTTTCACAGTTAGTTTTAGAAATAGAGAATTTTTTCTTTAAAAGAAATTATTCAGTATTTATCTGTAATACTTCTCAAAATGAAGAAAAGGAGATCGCTTATTTTAAATCGTTAGATGCAAAATTAGTAGATGGAATAATGTGTATTTCTGGCATAGAAGAAATACCAACTAATGTTGTCAAGCGTGATATTCCTATTGTTTGTATAGATAGGAAACCTAAAGATCATAGTCAAGCTTATTATGTAGAATCAAATCATTATAGTGGAGGTTATAAAGCAACAGAAGAATTAATTAAACAAGGATGTCAAAGAATAGCTATTGTATCAAGAAATAAAACTCTATCTGTTAATAAACAACGTTTAGAAGGATATAGACAAGCTCTAAAAGACTTTCATATTCAGGAATATCCTGAATTACAGCTATTATTAGATCCTGCCCAGGCTAACTATGAAGGAGCAAAGTTAGCTATTAATAAGCTTATTCAAAATAATATTCCTTTTGATGGTGTATTTGCGACGAATGATTGGCGTGCTTATGGCGTATTGATTGCTTTAATAGAAAATCATATTCGAATACCTGAACAAGTCAAAATTATTGGTTTCGATGATATCTTTATTTCACAATCTTCTCATCCATCATTGTCAACCATTAAACAAGATATTCCTGGACTTGCACATAAAGCTTGTACATTATTATATGATTTAATGAATGATATAGAAATTAAAGAAGATCAAAGAAGATATATATTACCTGTTGAAGTTATTAAGCGAGATTCTACTCAATGAAAAGTCCCTAAAGGTATAGGGACTTTTCATACTTTAATATATAATATCATTGTTAAGATCTTCACCATTTGTTTTTATGACTTTTTGATACCAATAGAATGATTTCTTTGGATAACGTTTTAAATCTAGTAAATCTTCAAAATCTCTATTCACATATACAAAACCATATCTTTTACGAATCTCTTTATGACTGCTTAAAAAATCAATTGGGCTCCATGCTAAATATCCAATCAAATCAACCCCATCATGTTCTACTGCTTTCTTTACACTTGATATATGTTTTTGATAATAAGAAATACGTTTATCATCATAAACTTTACCATCAACTAAGCTTTCATCAATACCTATTCCATTTTCTACAATAAATAATGGCTTATGATAACGATGATATAATTCTATTAATGAATATCTTAAACCCTCTTCATCTATCTGCCATCCCCATTCATTAGCATCATAATATGGATTCTTTATTTGACGATCATCAAATAGTATAGCATTCTCTAACTCATTTAAATCATTAATATGATCAAAAGATGATTGAATACTACTTTGATAATAAGAAAAAGCAAGATAATCTAATTTTTGTGATGATTTCTTTATTACTTGCGTTTCATCATCATTTAAATCAATATCTATCTTTCTGTTTTTAGCAAATCTAATAAAATACTCTGGTAATTGGCCAAAAACCATAGTATCAAACGCAAAATAATTATGCATCTTATTTTTAAAATCAGCAGCTATAACATCATCTGCTTTGCAAGTTAATGGATAGAATGGTGCATGTCCAATCATTCCACCAACTTTAGCATCTGGATCAATTCGTTTAATAACTTCAACTGCTCTTGCATGAGCTATTTGAACATTCGTATTCAATTGAATATACAATTCTTCTTTTGTCATGGATTCTGGTTTATATGCTCCAGCATTCAATTGACTATGACAATAAGCAAGATTAATTTCATTATAAGTTATCCAGTACTTCACTTTACCTTTTAAACGCTTAACTATACTTTCAACATGCTTAACATAAAACTCTATAACTTGCTTATTCAAAAAACCATTATATTTTCTTAAAAGATGATCAGGCATATCAAAATGAACTAACGAAACAACTGGTTCAATTCCTTTTTCTAATAGATAATCAATCATATCTTCGTAGTATGCTAATCCCTTTTCATTAATTGTTTCTTCATCACCTAAAGGATGTATTCTTGACCAAACAATTGAAAAACGATAAGCTTTAAATCCCATTTCAGCCATTAGATCAATATCTTCCTTATAATGATGATAATGATCAGTAGCTACTGCTGTATCACAAAACATTGGTTCAATTCCCTTTTCTGGTGTGACAACTAACGTATCATAAACATTCAATCCTTTCCCATCTTCTAAATAAGCGCCTTCAGCTTGAACATTACTTAAAGCTCCACCCCATAAAAAATCTTTATTCATTATTTACACCTCACTTTGTAGTCGGTAGTGTCAAAAGTTCTTTGTTTCACTACCTCTGCTTTGTGTTGTTTCAAAG
>CAZWZD010000317.1:0-2571 GCA_964638235.1 uncultured Erysipelotrichales bacterium | reverse complement strand
CATATTCATCATTTAATAATAAATCATCAATAATATAAATATAATGTTTTGCTTGTTTATAAATGGAAACATAGGCTTCATTTGCTTCGAATTCTTGATTAATAATAAATTGCTTAATTTTATCATCTTCAATAAAATTATTAGCGATATTATCTAATCTTTGATTGATATGATATATATCTTTTTCTATCTTATCAATCTTTTTCAATTTTTCTTTATGGATTGTTAATCGATTATTAATTGATAAAAATGTATCAGCATTATTAAGTAATTGTTGATTTTCATTTATATAATGGCGCATTTTGTTTAAATGACCTCATTATCATAATACTTTGATTAACAGCTATTTCACCCTTTAAAACTGTTGTAAGCATATATATTCCCTGCTCTGTAAAAACCTTGATGCTAGAAGTTCTACCACCTCGTACGCCTTTAATTTGTATTGAGGTTACAATTTGTTACTTCGATAAATTAAGCATTTCATCTTTTGTCAATTCAAACATAAAATCTTCTGGAAATCTTTCTATGTTTCTTTTTACTTGTTGATTAAAACGTTTAACTTCATATCCATAAAGTTTAGCTAAATTCAGGTCTAACATAACTTGTTGTCTTCTTATAATATAAATCATATCTTTGATATCAGTTGTTTCTATTAATACTGTATTAGTTTGATTTTCCATTTTTATAATTTTGTCAAATTATATAATAAAATATATTGATATTCTTTATTATTTGTTGTTTAATCCAATAATATTAATATACTTGCTTTTTGTCATTGAAATTATAAATTTGTCTTGTTGTAAAGACTTTCATATTATAATTAGTTATAGTATAATAGAACTATATAAGGAGGAAATAAGAATGTTACACAAAAATTTAAAACCATTCCCAGAAGGTTTTCTATGGGGAGCTAGTACTTCTGCTTATCAAGTAGAAGGTGCTAATTTAGAAGATGGTAAAGGACCATCTTGTCAGGATGTGAAGAAAGTTCCTGAAGGAACATCTGAATTAGATGTATGTGCTGACCAATATCATAGGTATAAAGAAGATGTTGCTTTAATGGCAGAAATGGGATTTAAGACTTATAGATTCTCTATTTCTTGGTCAAGAATTATTCCTGAAGGTACAGGAGCTGTTAATCCTAAGGGTATCGAATATTATAATAATCTTATTAATGAATGTTTAAAGTATAATATTGAACCTTTAGTAACTATGTTCCACTTTGATATGCCTGCAGCATTAGATAAGAGAGGATCATGGGGTAATAGAGATTCTATTGACTGGTTCTTAAACTTTGCGAAAGTTATGTTTGAAAACTTTGGTGATAGAGTTAAATACTGGTTAACGATTAATGAACAAAATATGTTAACATTAGTTGGACCAGTTATTGGTACATTAATGATTCCAGAAGGATGCACTAATGTATTAAAAGAAACATATCAACAAAATCATCATATGTTAGTAGCACAAGCTAAAGCTATGGCATTATGTCATGAAATGTTACCAAATGCAAAGATTGGACCTGCACCTAATATTGCATTAGTTTATCCAGCAAGCTGTAAACCAGAAGATATAACGGCTGCTCAAAACTTCAATGCAATGAGAAATTGGTTATATTTAGATATGGCAGTATATGGTGTTTATAACAACTTAGTATGGTCATACTTAGAAGAGCATGATGCTACACCTGAATTTGGTGAAGGTGATGCAGAAGCATTAAAGAATGGTCATCCTGATTTTATTGGATTTAATTATTATAGTACACATACTGTATCTGCTAGTGATGGCAGTGAAAGTGGTAAAGGTGATCAACAAAGTAATGAAGGTATTGCTGGTTTCTTTAAGGGATGTAAGAATCCTAATTTGCCTAAAACTGAATTTGGTTGGGAAATTGATCCAGAAGGATTTAGAAATACAATCAGAGAAATGTATTCTAGATATAGATTACCTATGTTAGTTACAGAGAATGGATTAGGTGCTTATGATAAATTAACTGAAGATGGAAAAGTACACGATCAATACAGAATCAAATACTATCAAGATCACTTACATCAAGTACAATTAGCAATTACTGATGGATGTGAAATGTTAGGATATTGTCCATGGAGTGCAATAGACTTAATATCTACTCATGAAGGTATGGTTAAGAGATATGGATTTATCTATGTAGATAGAGAAGAATTTGATCTTAAGACAATGGATAGATATAGAAAAGATTCATTCTATTGGTACAAGAAAGTTATCGCTAGCAACGGAAGTGACTTAAGCGATTAATAACTTAAATACAGAATATTTCAAATGTCCCTTTTGGGACATTTGTTTTAGAATTCAATGCATAAAATGTTGATTTTAAGAAAAGAAATTTTTCATATTCTGAAAACGTTTTCAAATGTAAATATTTTATAGTATAATAAAATTATATAGGAGGAAGAAAAATGTTACACAAAAATTTAAAACCATTCCCAGAAGGGTTTCTTTGGGGAGCAAGTACTTCTGCATATCAAGTAGAAGGAGCAAATTTAGAAGATGGTAAAGGACCATCTTGTCAGGATGTGAAGAAAGTTCCTGAAG
>CAZWZD010000316.1:0-2573 GCA_964638235.1 uncultured Erysipelotrichales bacterium | reverse complement strand
CGTCATTATACAAGAGAAGCTGGAGTACGTGAATTAGAGAGATTTATTGCTAAATTATGTCGTAAATCTGTATTAGAAATTCTTAAAGGTGAAAGCGAATCTGTTCATATTAGTGTTGATTGTTTAGAAAAGTATTTAGGAAAAGCTATATATGAACATACAAAGAAATTATCTAAACCTCAAATTGGTGTTGTTACTGGTATGGCTTATACACAATTTGGTGGTGATATTTTGCCTATTGAAGTAAATCATTTTAATGGTACTGGTAAATGTATAATTACTGGACAATTAGGTGATGTTATGAAAGAATCTGCTTCTATAGCCTTAGATTATATGAAGGCTAATAGTGAGAAGTATGGTTTACAGGATGTTGCTTTTGATAAGCAGGATATTCATATTCATGTTCCTGAAGGAGCCGT
Source organism: uncultured Erysipelotrichales bacterium (assembly GCA_964638235.1). Classification (GTDB taxonomy): domain Bacteria; phylum Bacillota_I; class Bacilli_A; order Erysipelotrichales; family Coprobacillaceae; genus MGBC113645. The sequence goes on along the minus strand of CAZWZD010000316.1, from coordinate 2,154 downwards.
AAAGAAAGATGGACCTAGTGCTGGAGTTACTTTAACAACTGCGATTTTATCTGCTTTCAAGAATCAGCCAGTAAGAAATGATGTAGCAATGACTGGTGAAATTACATTAAGAGGAGAAGTCTTGCCAATTGGTGGACTAAAGGAGAAGTCTATTTCTGCCCATCGAAGTGGAATAAGAACAATTATTATTCCTAAAGATAATGAAAAAGATATAGATGATATTCCTGAGTCAGTACAAAAAGATTTAGATATTGTATTAGCTGATCATATCGATACAGTTTTAGAAACTGCATTAGTAAAATAGAGTCATTTATGACTCTATTTTTAAAAAGGAGAATATATGTATAGAATAAAAAAAGCAGAGTTTATGTTATGTGCTGCATGGAAATCTCAATGGCCTGATGAATCTTTACCTGAGATTTGTTTATCTGGTCGAAGCAATGTTGGTAAGTCAAGTTTTATAAATACAATGACTAATCACAATGGTCTAGCGAAAGTATCTGGAACTCCTGGTAAGACTCGCACTTTAAATTTTTTTAATATTAATAATGAGTTAAGGTTTGTAGATGTTCCAGGATATGGATATGCGAAGGTAAGTGCAAAGATGCAACAGCAGTTTGGTGAGATGATTGATACTTATTTAAGAAATAGACCAAATTTAAAAGCTTTGGTATTAATTGTAGATTATCGTCATAAGCCAACTCATGATGATATTACTATGTATGAATATGCTAAGTATTATGATATTCCTACAATCGTAGTCGCAACTAAAGAAGATAAGTTGAAAAGAAATGATTTAAAGAAGAATGAATTGCTTATCAAGAAAACGTTGGATTTTGATGATAGAGACTATTTCGTGCGTTTTTCTTCATTGAATAAATTAGGTGTTGATGAAGCTTGGGATATAATTTTGAAGTTATGTGAATAAATATTAATCTTTTGCATAGATTTTTTTGAGGAGGAAAAGTTTATGCAAAAGATTTTTTTTCATAAGATAGTTTCATTGGCTTATCCATTAAAGGAATTAATAAGTATTTCTGTTGATGAGTCTATCCAGTATAAGATTGAAGAAAACGGGATGAGAGCTTTTGGAAGTATCGTTATTCATGGAGAGTATAGTGATGGAAATCAGAAAAATCAATTTAAGGAAAATATTGATTTAGATATTTTAGCACCCTATGATAAGATCGAAGATAAAAGAGATTTTCATGTTAAAGTTGAAGATTTTGATTATTCAATACAAGATGGTCAGTTGAAGTTAGAAATTCAAACACATGTATATGGTGTTAGAAATGATCAGGATAAACATATTCATGTAAATGATGATGTTGTTAGAGAAGAGCCATTTATTGAAACTTTAATAAGAGAAGAAGATAAAAATGATGTTGATGTTATTGAAGAAGTAGAAGAGGAAACTCCTGTTATTGAAGAAATTATTGAAAATAAAACAGATGATGAAGATGTGGAAGAGATGGGAACATATTACTTATATGTTGTTCAGCCAGGAGATAATTATACTTCAATTAGTGCCAGATATAAGATAGATGAAGATAGTGTGAGAAATTACAATCATAACAGGGAGTTAAGTGAAGGTAGCATTGTAATCATTCCATATCAGTCATGAAAGAACTTATTGAAGAATTATATGGCTTTAAAGTATTAGGTACTATTAAGATTAATGAGAAAGTATATAAAATAAAATGTGAAGATAGGGCATTATATATCAAATTTGTAGATGATATGTATTTATCAAATATATATGATTATATTGAATCACTTCATTTAAAATGCTTTGTTTATATTCTTAAAAATAAAAATAACGAAATTTTGACTTCTATTGATCAAAGATATTTTTATGTTATGGAATGTCTGTTAGATAGTAAAAGTCAGTTAAAAGAGATAAAATTAAAGTTTTATTTTGAATTATTAGCATATATTCATTCACATTCTTCATATCATTTAAAAGTTAGTCATGATTATTTTAAAAGATTAAATTCTGATATATTGCATATTATCGAAGAAAGAGAATATTATTATATATCACTGATGGAAAAGTGTGAAAGTACAATTTATCGTTCACCTAGTGAATGGTTATTTTTATTGAATTTTTATAGAATTGAAAATAAGCTATCTAAAGCTAAAGAATATTTACAG
>CAZWZD010000315.1:0-2597 GCA_964638235.1 uncultured Erysipelotrichales bacterium | reverse complement strand
CACATTTCTTTTGAAATGATGAACTTGCTAATTTTTTATCTTCTGTTTTATTAGATAAAAATCCCATTTCAATATAAATTGCAGGTACTGTACTCCAATTTAATCCAGTTAAATCATTTCTATATGATACTCCTCTATTTTTAATTCCTGTTGCTTCACAGTATGCATTAATAACTGATTTAGCTAAACTAGATGACTTACTGTATAAATTCTTGCAGTATGGATTGTTTTTAGCGATACTTATCGTATGTGCTCCTGTTACTTTTGAACTTGTAGAACTGTCACAATGTAAAGAAATTGCTAAATCTGCTTGATTGCCAATTTTTGCTCTTTGCTGATTAGACAAATTAACATTTTGAGAAGTTCTTGTCATAATGACTTTATAACCTCTTGATTGTAATTCTGTTTTTAAAAGTTTAGCAACTTCTAAATTTATCGTAGATTCTTTCTTTTTGGTTGAAACACCAGTTGCTCCAGTTGTTACCTTTGCTTTTTTAGTTTTAGAGCCTGGGCCAACAGCCTCCTTAGAATTATCACCCTTTGCCTGATGTCCTGCATTTATGCATATTACTTTTTCACTTGTTTTTGCATCGACGTCTTTCGCAAATGATACTATGCACATAGTCATAAAACAAAATACACATATAACAAGTTTTATTGCTTTACTCATAAACGATATCCTCCCAAACTATCATTATATTCTTTTGTTATTTTCTTTTTGCCATTGCTTATATTCTTCTACATCATCATGAACAAAATTAAGCACAAAACCAATAACTGCTATATCATCCATATATCCAATAATAGGCACTGTATCTGGAATAATATCTATTGGTGAAACAAAATATATCAGTGCTGCAACAATAGAAATCATTGAACCCATTGGAATATCAGTATATTGTTTTTTCATATAAGATCTTACAAGTGATATTAATGTTACAATATCTGCTAACTGATTTCCTACTTTAGGAACTAAGCTGAGTTTCCTTTCTAATCTTTGTAAAAAATTTTCCATTTTTTCATCATCGTTAAGATAATCTTTTGCTTCTTGAGCGTGCTTTTGAAGTGCCTCTTTTAATTCTTCTGCTTTAAATTTTATATCCATATTATTTTCTCCCTTCTATTTTATTATATATTATTCACTTTTTTGTTTCAACTAGGCTAATTATATAAATTTCTATATACTATTTTTAATAATTATGATATATTTCATTTGAGATTAAAGGAGGAATTGAAAATGTTAGAAATTGGAACAAAAGCACCATCATTTTCTTTACCAGATCAAAATGGTGATATTCATACATTAGAAGAATATAAAGGAAAAAAAGTTATTTTATATTTTTATTCTAGAGATAATACACCAGGTTGTACAAAGCAGGCTTGTAATTTTGCTGAACTTTATCCACAATTTCAACAAGAAGATGCTATTATTGTTGGAATAAGTAAAGATAGTGTTAAATCTCATAAAAGATTTGAAGAAAAATACAGTTTGCCTTTCACACTTCTTTCTGATGAATCTACTGAAGTTATTCAAGCGTATGATGTTTGGAAGGAAAAAAAGCTATATGGTAAAGTTTCTATGGGTGTTGTGAGAACAACTTATTTAATAGATGAAGATGGTATAATTATTAAAGCTTTTACTAAGGTTAAAGCTGCTGATAATCCTTTACAAATGTTAAATGAACTAAAAAAGTGATAGAAATATCACTTTTTATTTATATCTATATAAAAAGAGGTGAAATCATCCACCTCTTATAATTCTTCTCCGTTAGATTCAATAACTTTCTTATACCAATAGAATGAATCTTTCTTACTTCTAGAGAAATCTCCAGTTCCATCGTCATGTCTATCTACATAAATGAAGCCATAACGCTTAGCATATTGTCCAGTTCCTGCAGAAACTAAATCAATTGGTCCCCAAGTTGTATAACCAATTAAAGGTACTCCATCTTCTATTGCTTCTTTCATAGCTTTAATATGCCCTCTAAAGTAATCAATTCTATAATCATCATGAATAGATCCATCTTCTTCAACTTTATCAAATGCACCAAAACCATTTTCAACAATCATTAATGGAGTTTTTGGATAACGATCATGCAATACATTTAATGTATAACGCAATCCATCTGGATCAATCTGCCATCCCCAATCAGATGCTTTTAAATAAGGGTTTTTAGCACCAACTGACATATTACCAGCAGTTAATTCTGCATCTTTGTTTACTGTTACACAGTTTGACATATAATATGAGAATGTGTAGAAATCAACAACTCCTTCTTTAAGAATTTTCTTATCTTCTTCTGTAATATATGAAGTATCAATTCCATGTTCTTTAAAATATCTAAATATGAATGATGGATATTCACCACGCACTTGCACATCTCCACAGAAATTATTTTTAAAATTCTCTTCATCAAAAGCAGCTATTACATCTTTTGGATTTGGTGTTAATGGATATAATGTTGTGTGAGCAATCATATTACCAATCATAAATTCAGTATTGATTTTATGTCCTTCAATTACAGTTAATGCACTAGCAACAAATTCATTATGTAATGCTTCAAATGTAATTTGATCATTTGATTTTAATTCATTTA
>CAZWZD010000314.1:0-2607 GCA_964638235.1 uncultured Erysipelotrichales bacterium | reverse complement strand
TTGGTATTCCAGCTAACTTAAAAGAAATCGTTAAAGAAGAAGATTTAGACTTCTTATCTGAATCAGCATTGGCTGATGCTTGCTGTCCAGGTAACCCAAGAGATACAAGTGTTGAAGAAATCAAAGAATTATATAAATCATTATTATAAGATAAAAAGCCTCGATTTTTAAAATCGAGGCTTTTACATTAATGGTGCAGCAGCTTTTATTAAATATCCAATTAATTTTATATACCATTTCTCATTCTTAATTGTTTCCTTTGTAACATGCCTACATTTTAACAATGTCGATTGAAAATCATCTTCAATCTTAGAAATACAATCTGTTTCATACATATAAGTTGCACATTCAAAATGATGATATAAACTACGATAATCTAAATTAATAGTACCAATAACAGCTTCCTTTCTATCACTAACAAATACTTTTGCATGAACAAATCCAGGAGAATATTCATAAATTTTAACTCCTGATTCTAATAAAGCAGAATAATGTGTTTTTGCTAGAGTATATGGTAAAAACTTATCAGGAATGCCAGGTAATATTAATACCACTTCAACTCCCCTTTCAGCAGCAAACCTTAGTGCAGTTTCCATTTCCCCATCTAAAATAAGATATGGTGTCATAATATGCACATAATTTAAAGAACGATTAAGTATATCCATATAAACTCTTTCACCAAGCTTTTCACTATCCAAAGGACAATCACCATAAGGTATTACATACCCTTTAGCATTTTCTAAAGGTTGAATAGGAGTATAAAGATAATCAATCTCTGTTTTCTGCTCATCCATTGCCCACATTTGTAAAAACATCAAAGTAAAACTTTTTACAGCAGGTCCTTTAATCATCACAGCAGTATCTTTCCAATGACCAAATCTTTCCTTTTTATTAATATATTCATCTGCTAAATTTATTCCACCATTAAAAGCAGTGTGACCATCAATAACCATAATTTTTCTATGATCTCGATAATTATAATGAGTAGAAATAAAAGGTGCTATTGGAGCAAATATTTTACATTTTATACCTAATTTCTTTAATCTTTCAGGATAATCATGAGGCAAGAGTGAAAATTCACAAGTTCCATCATATATAATTCTAACTTCTACACCTTGTTTAACCTTTTGAGCAAGAATTTCTAACACTTTTCCCCACATTTCACCTTCAGCAATAATAAAATATTCCAAAAAAATAAAATGTTCAGCTCTTTCTAATTGTTTAATCATCTCTTCAAATTTATCTTCACCCAAAGGAAAATAAGTAACAGATGACTTATTATACACAGGATGACAGCCACTTCTTTGTATGTATTGAGCTAAAGATGCTACCGCTTTATTTTCTATTGAAAGCTGCTCTATAACTTCAGGCTGTTGAACTATGCTTTCTTTAGTTTCACTAATAACTTCTTCAATACGTTTTTTTAATGCCCTATGTCCCATTTCGCTTTGCGTAAAGCCAAACAAAAGAACTCCAAATACCGGAAACAACATAATAATTATGATCCAAGTAATTTTAATTGTCGGATTAATTTGACTATTAAGCAAATACAAAATCATAACAATAGTAAATATGACTGTACCTCCCAAAATATGTAATAAAAACTCTCTAAACCAATAGAAAATTCCAAATAATATAAGCCACTGTAATAAAAGTAAAATCATAATCAAGCCTAAACGACTAAATATAGCATGAACAATACTTTGCTGCCCTTTTTCCAACAAAGCAATGCCTTTATTCTTATAATCCATTAATAAGCTTCACTCCTTCACTCTTATAATATTCATTATTTTTTAAAACTCTTTTTATATTCATTACCCCATTGTTCCATAACCTTTATAACAGGACGCATTGTTTCACCTAACGGACTTAAACGATATTCTACTCGAGGAGGTACTTCAGGATAAGCAGTTCGTATGACAATCCCATCTTCTACCATTGATTTTAAAGTAGAAGTTAAAACTTTTTGTGAAATATCTGGTAATGATTTTCTCAGTTCATTATAACGTTTTATGCCTGTTAGTAAATCCCTTAAAATCAACAGTTTCCATTTACTGCCAACAAGCTGTACTGTTGTTGCTACTGGACATTCAGGCAAATCTTCTTTATTAATCATTTCAATACCTCTTTTTCTTATAAATCATAATATATTATATAATTACAAAAAAAATGATACAAGTCATTTTATACCATTTCATCACAATTCCTACTTCAAAGTAACTATGTAACAAAAAAGTGCCTACTTAGCAAATAACAAAATCTATACTATAATAAACATGAAAAAGGAGAAGATTTATATGGAAAATTATATTAATTTAAAAAAAGAAAATTTTAAAGCTATAAATACAGCAATCGAAAACGTAGAATTAGATAATCAACAAACTCTAAGAGTCATTAAAGCAAAAAAGATTATGGAATTTGATGAAAACACATATGCTAAATTAACTGATTCATCTTTTCATAATGGAATTATTGAATTAAAAATGTTAAGTCGTCTTTTACCAGATGCTTTAGATTTTGCTAGAGGATTTATTGGTATTGCCTATCGTATAAATGATGATGATACAAAATTTGAATCTTTCTATATCAGACCAACAAATGGTAGAC
>CAZWZD010000313.1:0-2608 GCA_964638235.1 uncultured Erysipelotrichales bacterium | reverse complement strand
TTCGAAAAATAACAAAAAAAAGATGAAATGTTTCAAAGGGGCTAGCCCCTTTGAAGCAACACAAAGCAGAGGTAGTGAAACAAAGAACTTTTGACACTACCTAAATGATAAGGAGGTTAGATTATTATGAAAAAGTTATTTAAATTATTAGGTGTATTTAGTTTTGCTTTAATTATGTCATTGACAATTGTTTTAGCTGGAAGTGTATCTAAAACAAAAACAGGTAAAGTTAATTGTGGAAATTATGGTACTCTATCTGTTAAAGATACTGCAACAAGGAATACAACTACAGGAGATTGGTCTGTAAAGCATGCTATTACATCTTCATCTGATTTAAATAGCAGTTATAGAGCTTCCACATCAAATGGTGGAAGTATAACAAAAACAAATGATGGATTAACTTTAACTCATAACGCATATTTTTCTGTCTATTATAAAGCTAATTCTACTTATGTAGGTTCTTATTATAAAACCTTTGTTTTTGAATATAATATCAATACAAAGGTAATTAATTAAAACTTCATTTATTATGAAGTTTTAATTTTACTTTATTGAAAGGTTAAAATGAAATGTTACAAATATTAAATATTAGAATAGAATATAATAAATTGATAATAGAAACTAATGAACTTAATATACCTGATTTTGGTATGACTGTTATTGAAGGAGAGAGTGGAAGTGGAAAGAGTTCATTATTGAGGTGTCTTTCTTTTAAGGAAAAAACATACGAGAAATATATTTATGATGGTAATGTTATAAATAATGTTGAGGAGTTTAGGAAGTATCATCTAAGTATTTTAGAACAAAATCAAATATTTATTGATAATCTTACTGTTAGGGATCATTTGAGATTAGGTGAAAAGGCTTATAGGTTTAATGATACTGATAAGTATTTAAAGAAACTAGGTTTAGAAGATTTGTTAAACAAGTATCCTAATCAATTAAGTGGTGGTGAAAAAACAAGATTAGGATTGCTTCTTAAACTTATGAAGAAACCAGATATTCTGATTCTTGATGAGCCTACTTCTTCTTTAGATTTAGAATATACTTATATTGTACTAGATATCATAGAAGAATATGCGAAAGAACATATTGTAATTGTTTCAACTCATGATAGGGAAGTTATTCAAAGAGCCGATACATTATATAAGATTGAAAACAAGACTATAAATGAATATAAAAAGATGGATGATCATAGAAGAGGATTGGTTAAACAAAGTATTAAACAAGTATCACCATTGTTATTATGTATTAGTCTTAAAAAGAAGAATGCTTTTTTTTATATGTTTATGAGTATTATACTTATTATTGCCGTTTTTCTTTCTTCGTGTGGAGTATCTGTTTTAAATGCTAGAGAAAGTATTTCAGGTGATTTTAGTTCGTTTTATGATGATGAATTATTTGTTTATAAGAATCCTATAGAGGGTTATGAGTATTATATGTATAGTGGTGTTGGATATGAGTATCCTTTAACTGAAGATGAATTTAAAGATATTGATGATATTCAGGATATTGAAAGTATTAAACCTGATTATTTATTATCTACTTCTAGTAATCTTTTAGAGGTGGAATCTACTTTGAATTATGATAATTATGATTATCAAATAGTGAGTCTATTAAATAATGAGCTAGATAATATTATAACAATAAATGTTGATGAAATAGTATATAATAATTTCTTAGAAGGAACTTATGATGAAAGCAAAGATAATAGTCATGATATAGATGTACAGTTTACAAAAAAAGAGAATGGTGTATATATATCAGAGTTATTAGCTGAAACACTAGGGAAAGAAAATATAACAGAGCATACTTATTTGCAGTTTGTATTGTTAATTCCAACATATATTGGTTATGGTGATGCAGAAGTTTCTTTTCAAGGATATCAGGATGATGCTTATTATCCAGTTGCAGAGCTACTTGGAAAAAGAATAACTGTGAGCTTACCAGTCAATGGAATTTTGAGTGGTGCGAATATGGGAATAGGTTTAAGTAGTGATCTAACTATATATGTTCCTTATGATTATATGCAAGGATTAGTAGAAGAATATAAAAGTAATAAGACATTAACTTATTACCATTCTAGTAAAAATGGTGTGTATCAACTAAAATTAGATGCAGATGATTCTTCAACTAATGAAATGGTATGTAAACCATATAGTCCTACTTTATATCGTGTTAAAGTCAATAGTATAGAAAATATAATGAGTGTTAGAGAACAACTTCAAGAATTAGGATTCTATGTTATTTCTGGGAGCTATTCTTCTCAAATTCCAATATATTATAATAATTCTATAGAAATTGTTCTTATTGTATCATTAGCAGTTTTTATAATATTAACAATAATATATGGAGTTATGAAATATCTTAATATAAGAAATACTATACAAATCAAGGAATATATAGAATCATTAGGTTATAGCTTAAAGGAAAGTCAAAATAGTATAAGGAATATATATATAATTGATACTTTATTTTTATTTATAATTATTGCATTTATAGGATTTTCATATATGTATATTATAGGTCCTATCATTGGGTGGCCATTCCCTATTGATTTTACATATATAATATATGCATTTATACTTTCTACAATAATTATGTTTAT
>CAZWZD010000312.1:0-2642 GCA_964638235.1 uncultured Erysipelotrichales bacterium | reverse complement strand
ATTCCTTCATTAATAAAAGCTATATTTTATACTCATCCTTATCAGTTTCAAAGTTTACTGCAGACAATTAATCAATTGAAGGAACCGAAAATAAAAATAATAGATGCTATTAAACATAGTATTACTTCTTCTTTATATGCTTTTATATTTATTTTGGGTTATATGTTAGTATTTCAGTTTATTGGTTATTCATTAGGTTTTTTTATAAAAAATCATTTTATTTTATCTATCATTCAAGGAACTTTAGAATTTAGCAGTGGAAGTTTAAGAATATTAAATTATCATAATATGTATGTATATCCTATTGTTTGTTTTTTTCTATCTTTTTCTGGTTTAAGTGTATTAATGCAAGTTGACAATTTATTAGAAAATATTCCATATAGCTTTAAAAAATATTTTATTTCTAGATTAATTCATGGAATATTATCTTTTTTACTATATTTATTGCTAGAGATATTGACAAAAACTGTATAAGATGTATAATAATATTATTAATCATTACTGATAAGGAGTGAGGTAAGATGGCACAAATTAGGTATTCTAAACAAAGGGAAACTATTTATGAAATATTAAAAAGCAATCCTTTACATCCTAGTGTTGATGAGATTTATAAGCAAGTCAGAAAAATTATACCTGATATAAGCTTAGGAACTGTATATCGCAATCTTAATGTTCTAGTAGAACAGAAGCGTATAACATGTTTTGATGCTTATGATAAAGCTCATTATGATATTAGAGTAGATCCTCATTTTCATTTTGCCTGTAAAGAATGTGGTAAGATTACTGACGTTGAAATTAACGAGGTTATATTTGATGAACTTGTTAATGACGTTGAGAGTAAAACTGGCAACAAACTCGAAGATATACATATTGTATTTTATGGAGTTTGCAGTGAATGTAAGGAGGAGATAGGAAAGTGAATTTAAAAGGTAGTCAAACTGCTAATAATCTTATGCATGCCTTTGCAGGAGAATCTCAAGCAAGAAACAGATATACTTACTGGGCTTCAATTGCTAAAAAGGAAGGATATGTGCAAATTGCTAATATTTTTGAAGAAACTGCTAATCAGGAAAAAGAACATGCAAAAAGATTAATGAAGCTAATGAACGAAGATTTAAAAGGTGAATCTATCAGTGTTAATGGTGAATTTCCTGTATTAATGGGAACAACTTTAGAGAATTTGAAACTTGCAGCTCAGGGAGAAAATGAGGAGTGGGCTGATATGTATCCATCATTTGCTAAAGTTGCTGATGAAGAAGGATTTACTAAAATTGCTAATATCTTTAGATCAATTGCTATTGCTGAAAAAATGCATGAAGATAGATATTTGAAATTAGCAGCTAATCTTGAAAATGGTACTGTATTTAAAAAGAATGAAAAGGTATTGTGGAAATGTAATAACTGTGGTTATGTTGTAGAAGCTTTAGAGGCACCAGAAAGATGTCCAGCTTGTGATCATCCTCAAGCACATTTTGAAGCTTATACATTTTTTAAAGAATAAAAAAAGAGATAAAAATATAGGAGGAAATGAATTATGGCTAAATGGGTATGTAGTGTTTGTGGATATATTTATGAAGGTGATCAAGCACCTGAACAATGTCCAGTATGTAAAGTAGGAGCAGATAAATTTACAAAACTTGAAGGAGAAATAAAACTTGCAGCAGAGCATGAATATGGAGTTTATGCAAAAACTGTAAAAAATAATCCTGATATTTCAGAAGAAGATAAAAAATATATCTTTGATCAATTAAAAGCTAATTTTGAAGGTGAATGTTCAGAAGTTGGTATGTATTTATGCATGGCAAGAATTGCACATAGAGAAGGATATCCTGAAATTGGTTTATATTGGGAAAAAGCTGCTTGGGAAGAAGCAGAACATGCATCTAAATTTGCAGAATTATTAGGTGAAGATCTAGAACCAAATATGAAAGCTTCAACTAAAGAAAACTTAGCTTGGAGAGTTGATTGCGAATATGGAGCAACTGCTGGTAAAGTTGAATTAGCTACTTGTGCTAAAAAGAATAACTTAGATGCTATTCATGATACAGTTCATGAAATGGCTAGAGATGAAGCTAGACACGGAAAAGCATTAGAAGGATTATTAAAGAGATACTTTGGAAAATAGAAAAATTTTAAGATGTGATGATTCCATCACATCTTTTTTTATAAAATCCTACTGCATGTTTTTGAGCATCCATACAAATTTTCTTGCATTTCATTTTCTCTTTAATGGCTATTATGCTTTGTTCCAATAAATCTCTTCCAATACCATTACCATGATTTAAAGTTAATACTCTTCCTACTTTTACAATATTTTCATCCTTATAAAATGCTCTTAAATAAGCCATCACTTTGTTATCTTCCATAAAAAAGCAATGCAAACTATCATAATCAACATCATCCATATCCTGATAATGAATATTTTGTTCCATAATGAATATTTCAGATCTTGCTTTTAATATTTCATATAATTCAATCGTTGTTAATTCATCAAATTTCTTTGCTATTAAATTCATAATTTCGTTCCCATTCTATTTTACAAACTGTAGTTTACTTATAACTTTGAAAAAATCCCTTTCCATCCAAAGTAGCACCCTCTTTTCCTATTACAACAAATGATTCTTTATACATTTTTTATTTTC
>CAZWZD010000311.1:0-2663 GCA_964638235.1 uncultured Erysipelotrichales bacterium | reverse complement strand
TGGTAAACAATCAATAACACTAGTAAATATAAATATAATCTGATTATAAGAGAAAAAAGTTCTTTCATCAAAAGTCATTGGACTCCTTATATCAACTATCTGTTTTTCTTCTTCCAGATAAACATGCAATCTTTTTAAATATGGCTCCAAAATATAAGATCCATGTTTTAATCCTGCATCTATAATTAATATTTTATTCATGGTCCACTCCTCCAAAAGTGCGTAACGCATCTTCAATTTCTTTTTCTTCACATAAATAAGTATTAATTGATGAATACATATAACCAATAGCCGAATCTTCAACTAAATCTTTAAATATTTCTTTCTCTTCCTCATCTATATCTCCATAACCAATTACAATTAATCTTTTCTTTAATTGACTCCATCCTATATGTACAGATTCCCCATCTATAATACTATAAAATGGTTCTAAATTGGGTAACATTCTTTCTAACATTCTTTTAAAAGGAATGTCAAAACATCCATATTTAACTTTAGATACAAATATAATTAACTGACAGTCATTCATCCACTGTGATAATAATTTCATATCATCTTTAAAATAGCAATTACCACCATTTTTAAAACATTCTAATCCTCCGGTACAAGTACAATAGTGCAAATTATTTAAATTTACAACGATAGAATTTAAAAATAAATCAGTAGATATATCTTTATCTGCAATTACTAAATTTTTCATAAATCTCTCCCATCAAGATCCTATTTATGTATAACACCCTGTTCAATTGCTTTGTTTCCTACTGCTTTTGCAACTGTTTTAGCAACTCTAGGATCCAATGCATCAGGAATAATATATGATGGCTTTAGTTCATCATCACTAACTAAAGATGCTAATCCCTGAGCAGCAGCTAGTTTCATTTCTTCAGTAATTTTAGTTGCATGAACATCTAATGCACCTCTAAATAATCCTGGAAAAGCTAATAAATTGTTAATTTGATTAGGATAATCACTTCTTCCTGTACCAATAACTGCAGCACCTGCTTCTTTTGCATCTTCGTATTTAATCTCTGGTTCAGGATTTGCCATAGCAAATACAATTGGAGATTTTTTCATACTTCTTACCATTTCTTTTGTTAATAATCCGGGAGCAGAAACTCCAATAAAAACATCTGCTTCTTTCATTGTTTCGCTCATTGTCATACGTTTATTAGCACTATTAGTAATTAAAGCTAATTCTTGAGTTAAAAAATCATATTGATCATAATCTTCTTTTAGAACAATACCATTAATATTAAATCCATAAATTTCTTTAACTCCTAAATTATGAATCATCTTAATAATAGATGAACCAGCAGCACCAGTTCCACTAACAACTACTGTTACATCTTCAATTTTTTTATTAACAACTTTTAAAGCATTAATGAGTCCAGCACTAACAACTATAGCTGTTCCATGCTGATCATCATGAAATACAGGAATATCAAGTTCTTCTTTTAATGTTCTTTCTATTTCCACACATCTAGGAGCACTAATATCTTCTAGGTTAATCCCACCAAATGTTGGTGCTACTGCTTTAACAATATTGATTATTTCTTTTGGATCTTTTGTATCTAAACATAAAGGAACAGCATCTATATCTGCAAACCTTTTAAATAATATTGCTTTTCCCTCCATAACAGGCATTGCTGCCTCTGGTCCAATATCACCTAATCCTAATACTGCTGTTCCATCACTAACAACAGCAACGCTATTTCCTTTCCAAGTATATTTATAAACATCATTTTTATTTTTATTAATTTCTCTACATGGCTGAGCAACACCAGGAGTATATGCTAAAGAAAGATCATTTTTTGTTTCTACATCAACTTTTATACTTACTCCCAATTTCCCTTTTGCTGCCTTGTGCATTTGCAATGCTTCTTCATATACATCTGCCATTTTTATCACTCACTTTCATAGCATATTATGACATAAATAGATATAAAACTAAAGAAAAAACTTCAAAATAAAACCACCATTCGGTGGTCTACTTGATAAAATCAGGATTAACTTGTATATCCTCAATATCATCCCAAACTTCATCCTCTGTTTTCACTTCAACTTTAATACAAGTTTCACCACTAATTTCTATTTGCATCTCTTTTTCTATTTCACAAACAATTTTATGATCTCTTAAATGAGCATTAAGACATTTAGGCTTTTCTAAACATCTTGCTTTTAAAACATCACTTGACTCAAAATCTCTATCTTCTTTTTTTACAACTTGCATTTCATCAATATATGTCACTTGTTTTTTTTCAACAACAGAATCTAAATCATTATCAACACTATACCATAGATGTACATCAAACGTACCAATAATTTTAGGAATTCCTTGTTTAATGGAAGCATCAAAATGATGGTTTGTTATATAGCATCCTAAAATTAAAGATGGTTCTTCTCTTAAATCAAAGGAATAGGAACTCCTAGATAATTTTTTACCTTTCGCAACTATAGCCTTTGTATATATTTCTCTAATATTACTCATCATTCCACCTCTTTATAGAATATGAGTAAAACTCAAATATAGAACTATTTTTCTAATTGAATAATTACTAGTTCTGGTGGATTAAAAAATCTAGGTATGATATTTTTTACTAATCCTCTACCTACAATAAGTTGAGTATTTCCTAAATTATATTTTCAACCAGCATATTTAGGAA
>CAZWZD010000310.1:0-2664 GCA_964638235.1 uncultured Erysipelotrichales bacterium | reverse complement strand
AGAAAGTCTCAATCCAACTTCTGGTTTTTCGATAGTTTCATTAACTCTCTCAAAAGAATTGTGAAGAATTTTAATTCTATATGGTTCACTTAATATATATAAAATCAAAGCAATAATGCTTTCTATTGGATGATTGCTTATAATTCCCATTATAACACCTATCATAACTAATACATCTTCATGCAATCCATGTAAATGGGTAATATTCTTTATTGCTGATAAGAAAATTTTTTCTCCTATTATTAATGCTGAAATAATCCAACAAATATAATATATAAAGTTTTGATCTTTACTAGAAACTACAGCTAATGCAAAGAAAACTAAAAAAGCTCCAATTCTTGCATATTTTTTTAAATACTTTTCTTTAAATGCTTCAGCTGTATGAATAGGTCTTTTATGTTCCCATATTTCTATTGATGGATTAATATCTTTCATTTTATTCTGAATAATTTTCAAAACATTTTTTTGTGATGTAGTTAGCATCAGAACCTTATTACCTGCATCATACATTACATCTTTATATAACGAGTCTTCTTTTATGATATTAACTAACGTTTGAATGTCATCTTCATTAATCAGATTTCTAAACATAAAATAATGCTTTTTTTCTCTTTCTTGTTCAAAATCATATTCTCTTAATTTACCATTTATAACTTCTTCTATCAAAATATTTTCATTTATGCTTTTAATAGTTTTTTCAAGTGGCTCTATATCAATACATTGAAATGTAATTCTTTCTTTTTCAATTTTCATATGAGTAACTTGTTCAATTGCATTTAAAGCTATACTTAAACTATTTAAATCATCTGTATTATTAATTTTAGATAGTGCAAATGTCTTTCTCTTCATAACTTCCTCCTTAATAATATACCCATTTTATTCTAACATGATTTTTATGACAAAAAAAGGCATTATGCCTTTAATTCTTAGAAAATTCTAAAAGTTCTAATTCTTTATTCTTTTCACTTGACCAGCGAATACCCCATTCATTAGAAAATAATAAGAGATATTGACCTTTTAAATCCTGCACTTTTTTTGTATCGCTAGATAAGTTTAAGGATTTTAAATCTATATTCTTGTTTTTTATCCAACGAATATATTGATATCCCAGTGGATTTTTAACAATATCTACATTGTATTCACTTTTCAATCGATATTCCAAGACATCAAACTGAAGAACACCAACAACTCCTACAATAATTTCTTCCATTCCTCCACCGAGTTCTGTAAAGATTTGAATTGCTCCTTCTTGTGCTATTTGGTTAATCCCCTTAACAAACTGCTTACGTTTCATTGTATCTTTATTTCTTACTAAAGCAAAATGTTCAGGAGCAAAAGTTGGTATTCCTTCATAAGCAAATTTATTTTTTGCCATACACAATGTATCTCCAATAGAGAAAATACCTGGATCAAAAACACCAATTATATCCCCTGCATACGCTTCACTTACTTCTGCTCTTTCTTCAGCCATTAATTGTTTAGATTGATTTAATTTGATTTTCTTATTTCCTTGATAATGAAAAACTTCCATACCTTTTGTAAACTTTCCCGAGCAAATACGCATAAATGCCATTCTATCTCTATGTGCTTTATTCATATTAGCCTGTATTTTAAAAACAAAAGCACTGAAATCTTCTGATAGAGGATCGATTTCTCCTTTATTACTTATTCTTGGAAGTGGAGTAGTTGCCATATCTAAGAAATGATTTAAAAATGGTTCAACTCCAAAATTTGTTAATGCTGAACCAAAACATACTGGAGAAAGTTCACCTTTTTGTATTCTTGATAAATCAAATTCAGCTCCTGCACCATCTAATAATTCGATATCATCAGCTAATTGTGAATAATAATCTTCACCTATATCTTCTTTTAAAGAAGCATCTTCAAATTTATATACCTTTGTATCAACTTCTTTTCTTCCAGAATCTACTGGTATAAATCTGATGATTTCTTCATTTTGTCTTTCATATACTCCCTTAAATTCTTTACCTGATCCTATCGGCCAGTTAATTGCACATGTTTCTACTCCTAATTCTCTTTCAATTTCTTCCATCAATTCATAAGGATCTTTTGCTTCTCTATCCATTTTATTAATAAAAGTAAAAATCGGGATATGTCGCATTGCACAAACTTTAAATAATTTCCTTGTTTGGTCTTCGACTCCTTTAGACCCATCAATAACCATCACCGCACTATCGGCAGCCATTAAAGTTCTATATGTATCTTCAGAGAAATCCTGATGTCCAGGTGTATCTAATATATTTATACAATAATCATTATATTGAAATTGCAATACTGATGAAGTTACAGATATTCCTCTTTGTTTTTCTATTTCCATCCAGTCACTAACGGCATGTTTAGATTGTTTCTTTCCTTTAACCATACCTGCTTCTTGTATAGCACCACCGTATAATAAAAATTTCTCAGTTAAAGTTGTTTTTCCTGCATCGGGATGTGATATAATTGCAAATGTTCTTCTTCTGCTTACTTCCTGCTTAAAATTTACCATAATTTCCCTCCTCAAATCATATTATCTAAGTCTTTTTTATTTGTCAATCAGAAATATAAGTTTATATCTAGCATTTTCTAATTCAATCTTATTTTGATATTTCTATATTAGTATCTTTTTTTCTGCATTTCAACAGTTAATTATCTTCTAATTCT
>CAZWZD010000309.1:0-2664 GCA_964638235.1 uncultured Erysipelotrichales bacterium | reverse complement strand
TGGTAGTAAATCAAGAATGATTAGCTTTATAAAAGAAGTTATGGAAAAAGAAAATATAATGGGAACTAAAAAAATATTGCCTCTGCTTATATCTATGGGACTTCCACCAATGATTTCAATGCTAATTCAATCATTGTATAATATAGTAGATAGCATATTTGTTGCTAAACTGGGAGAAAATGCTTTAACAGCAGTTTCATTAGTTTTCCCAATGCAAAATATTGTACTGGCTGTATCAGTTGGTTTTGGAGTTGGTATCAACTCTGTTGTTGCCAGAGGATTAGGAAGCAAAAACCAAAATGAAGTTAATAGTGCATCATCTCATGGTTTTATATTAACTGCTATACATTCTTTCATTTTTGTATTTGTTGGATTGTTTGTTACTGTTCCATTTTTAAAAATGTTTACTTCTAATAAGCAAGTATTGACATGGGGATCACAGTATTGTTATATAGTCATCTGTATGGCTTTTGGACAATTATTTCATATTTACATTGAAAAATTATTTCAGGCAATTGGTAATGTTGTGATACCCATGATTATGCAAATAGTAGGTGCGATAGTGAATATCATTTTAGATCCAATATTTATTTTTGGATTTTTCAAGATGCCTGCTTTAGGTGTATTAGGAGCTGCTATCGCAACCGTAATTGGACAATTGACAGCTTGCATACTATCATTAATATTATTTATGAAGCATAGTGGTGACATTCATGTTTCATTTAAGAATTTCAAATTTAATCCTATGATTATTAAAAAAGTTTATAGCATTGCTATTCCATCAAGTTTAATGTCAGCCATGCCTTCTTTATTAGTTGGTATACTTAATGGTATTCTAACTTCTATTTCAAGTACTGCTGTAGCCGTATTTGGACTATACTTCAAAGTTCAAACCTTTGTATATATGCCTGCGAATGGTATGATACAGGGAATGCGACCTATCATTGGCTATAATTTTGGAGCAAAAAAGTATGATCGAGTTGAAGAAACAATCAAAAAATGCATTATCATTATAGCTAGTATTATGAGTATAGGAACTTTATTATTCCTATTCGCTCCAGAATATATCATGATGATGTTTAGTGCCTCAAAAGAAATGATGAAGATAGGTATTCCAGCATTAAGAATAATTAGCTTAGGATTCATTGTTTCTACAATTGGAATTGTTTTTTCAGGTGTATTTGAAGCAATGGGTAAAGGAAAACAATCATTAACTATTTCATTGCTTAGACAATTAACTATCATTCCTGTATTATCATTATTATTTAAAGAAATATTAGGATTAAATGGTATTTGGCTAACCTTTGTTATTGCTGAAACAATTGCTTCTTTAACTGCGATTGTATTATATAGAAAAATAAAAACCACTTTTAAAGCATAAAATGCAAGAATTCAATTCTTGCATTTTATATCCACCCAAAATACTGACAAGCATATTCAATACCATCATCTTTATTATCCTTTGTTACAAAATCAGCTTTTTTCTTCAGCTCATCACAAGCGTTTCCCATAGCTATGCATGTCCATTTATCCTTAAACATAACTAAATCATTATAATCATCTCCAAAGACAACAATATCTTCATCTCTGCCACCTACATATTTTATCATTCTTTCAATTCCCTCATCTTTTTCATCATGTTGAAAAGTTAAATAAGGATCAACAAAACGTATATAACCAACATTCTTTCTTTCTGTTAATAAATATTCATCTTCTTTACTAACCGCAATATAAACTTTATATATATCCTTAATATCATCATAAGACTTACGAGCATCTAAAAAATAACGAGTAGGTTCTTGACGATAGCCAACTTGATTTATAAATAAATCATCTATCATAAAAACATCTTTACTATCATCAACAGCTATCAAAATACCAAAACCTAAGTCTTGAGCTTGATGAATGAGTTTTAATGCTTTATCTCTATCCAACGGATTATTAACAACCAAATTATTATCAACAGCTAAAGCAGCTCCACCATTACTTACAACATGATCAATTCCAGCTTTCAATGCAAAATCTTTTGTTTTATAATATGCCCTTCCAGTTGCAATACATACAAAATGTCCATTTTCTTTTAACTTTCTAATTGTATTTTTAACAGAAGGTAACAATTCACCTGTTTCCTTAATTGTCAAAGTTCCATCTATATCAAAGAAAAAATACTTTTTACTCATTTTTATCACCCTGTTTTATTTTATTTCAAATGAAACTGATTATCAAGATACATCTGCATAAAAGACAACGAAAATGGAGAAATAATGACACCAATAAATCCAAATAATCTTAAATGAATAATCATCGATATAAATAATAAAAACACAGGCATTTTAAAACGCTCATTCATTAATTTAGGTTCTAAAAAGGTTCTTGTTAAAACAATAATAATATATAATATAAATAAATAAAAAGCCTTCAATGGATTATTTAAAAACAATTCAATCACAATAAGTGGAAATAAACCCAATCCCACTCCAATAAAAGGCAATGAATCAAGAAAAGAGAAAATCATTGCTAATATAACAGCATATTGTATCCTTAAAACCATAAATCCAACAGTTAAGTAAAAAAAAATAATAATCAACAGTTTTATTTGAGTCAGCACATATCCCTTTAAAACAGATAGAACACTTTCTTTTATTAATATTATATTTTTGATAA
>CAZWZD010000308.1:0-2666 GCA_964638235.1 uncultured Erysipelotrichales bacterium | reverse complement strand
ACTGTAATTCCTAATTCTTTAGCTTTTACTAAATCAACATTATTAAATCCAGCACAACGTAATAGAATTAATCTAACACCAACTTCATGTAATTTTTCAACAACTGAAGTTGGACATTCATCATTAACGAAAATACAAACTGCATCATATCCTTTAGCAAGACCAGCAGTTTCAGGTGTTAATCTTGTTTCAAAATAATGAATATCAGAATTGTAAGTTCCCTCTCCTTTATCCTTTACTAATTCACTAAAAAATGTTTTGTCATAATCTTTTGTTCCAAAGAAAGCAATCTTTAAAATTTGAACAGGTTTCTTTTCCCCAAATTCAGTATTCAATAATTTTTCAATAGCAGCTAAAGCTTCTTCTTCATCTTCACCTTCAGCTGTAATCTTTAAACTATCACCTTTCTTAGCACTCAATGCTAAAATTTGTAAAACGTTAATACCATCAGCACTGCGTCCATTAGCTTCAAAAGTAATAGCACTCTTAAATTCAATACAGCATTGCCCTAATAATGCTGCTGGACGAGCATGAATACCTAATGGATTATTAACCACATAATTAAGTTCTTTCATCTTTTTTAATCCTCCTAAAATCTATACATCTATTCTAGCACAATTTTGTGAATATTTTCTAAAATTTGTAAACTTTTTTAATTTTTTTATAATTTAAAAATTAAAAAGTGAATTTTTATGTGATAAGTTATGTACTTTCACTAAAAAAAAAGGTAAAATAAGGAAAGATTAGGGGGAATATTATGTTAGTAATTAATTTTATCCTAGGCTTGTTGCCTATCATTTGGTTGGTTATTTCATTATGTGGAATGAAATGGCCTGGTTATAAAGCAGCAGGTGGTGCTTTAGTCGTTGCAGTGATCGAAGCTATTGCTTATTTTAAACTGTCTGTTATTGATACACTTACAACTGTTGTAGATGGTTTCTTATTTGCTTTATGGCCTATTGTTATTGTTATAATTGCTGCTGTTTTTACATATAATTTATGTTTAAAAACTGGTTCAATTGAAAAAATCAAACAATTACTTACATCTGTAAGTAGTGATAAACGTATCTTGGTTCTTTTAATTGGTTGGTGCTTTGGTGGATTTATGGAAGGAATGGCAGGTTTTGGTACTGCTGTAGCTATTCCAGCAAGTATGTTATGGGGATTAGGTTTTAATCCAATCACAGCTTGTCTTGTTTGTCTGATTGCTAATTCTACTCCTACTCCATTTGGTTCAATCGGTATTCCAACAGTTACACTTGTTAATAGTTTAGGATTATCTAATACTTCTATATCATTTGCAACTGCTTGTATTTTAAGTGTTTTGATTATCTTAACTCCATTCATTATGGTTATGATTATTGGTAAAGGATTTAAAGCTTTTAAAGGAATAGTACCTGTTATTCTAATATCTGGTTTATCTTTCTTAATACCAGAAATGATCGTTGCAGCTTTTGTTGGGGCTGAAATGCCAGTTGTTGCAGGTTCTGTTGTTTCATTAGCTTGTACAATTATTGCAAGTATAAAACTTACTGATCCAGCTTCTATTCCTGAAAAATACAGAGTTGATGTGCAAAAACCAGATAAGATTGATATTAAAGATACAGCAATTGCTTTATCACCTTTCATTCTAATATTTGTTGTTCTATTGCTTACAAGCTTAGTTCCATTTATTAAAGAGCCATTGAGTGCTATTAAGACTTCAATCCATTTTTCTACTTATAAGGATGCTGCTGATTTAACATTCACTTGGATCAATACTCCTGGTGTGTTAATTCTTATTTGTGCTATCATTGGTGGATTAATACAAAAAGCAAGTTTATCTGACATGGTTCAAGTATTTATTGATACTTTAAAACAGATGGCTTTTACAATACTAACAATGTTATTTATTTTAGGTACTGCAAGAGTTATGCAATATTCTGGTATGATTAGCAAAGTTGCTGATTTGTTCTCTACATTTGGTGTTATCTATCCATTCTTTGCTCCTGTTCTTGGTGCATTAGGAACATTCGTAACTGGTTCTGGAACAAGCTCAAGTGCATTATTTGGAGCTGTACAATTACAAACTGCTCAAACAATTGGAGCAAATCCATACTGGCTAGTAGCTGCTAACAGTTTAGGTGTTGCTACTGGAAAAATGATGGCTCCTCAATCAATCGCAATTGGTTTAGTAGCTGTTAATCAAGCTGGTAAAGATGGAGAATTATTAAAAAGAGTTGTTCCATACGCTATCGTATTTATAATAATAAGTGCTCTTGTATGTTTCTTTGGACAATACGTCTGGGCATTATTTGGAATTGGTTAAAAACCAGATACAGATATAACTCTATCTGTTTCATTCTGTTGACAAAGTGATAGATTTTTCAATAAATCAATCACTTTGTTTTTCTTTCCCGTAGTAATTATGTATATTCTATGTACATATGATGTTGATAAAAAAAATGCAATAAGATTATGAAAATATTACGCAAATATCTATATCAATAAAGATTCTATGGAATTAATGAAAGAAAGTTCAAATATCATTATATGATAGTGAGTTTATATTTTCGACCACCTCAAAAAAAATCAAACAATGAGTGTATTTTTAATACCCTCATAGTGTGACAAAATAACCGATGGTCGAAAATTTATTTGATTTATTTATATATTTTAAATTGCAT
>CAZWZD010000307.1:0-2691 GCA_964638235.1 uncultured Erysipelotrichales bacterium | reverse complement strand
TAATTTCTGATTCTTGATTCATTAAACTATGCAGCATTTCAGTCTTTTTATTGAAATCCTGATTATAAATATCATTAGCATATTGTTCAATTCCAATAGCCAATGTTTTCTTACGTTTTAAAAAGACATTATGTGCATAAGTTTTTGCATTCGCAATCACATAAGAATTCATATCATCTTCGATTGTCACTTCTTCAATTGTAAAATTACCTTTAATTTGCCTAGATTTTCTTAAAATGGCCAAGACGATTAATAATACAATCAAACCTATAATAAACGGTATAGCTGCAAATAACGCAACCAACGCTTTATCAGTAACCTTAACTGTAAAAGATGTATCAACGCTATTTCCTAAACTATCTTCATAAGTAACTGTTACATTAGAAGAACCCCATTTTAATCCTGTTAGCTCCAAGCCATCATCATTCAATTGTACTGTAACATGATCAGTATCACTTGAAACTGCATTTACAATTTCAAACCCAACATTATCCGGATCTTCAACAATACTATTCAGCTGATCCATAGAAATAGTTTTCGTTGCTGACTTCTTAAAAGTTTTGTCAATAACTTGCTTTCCTATGTTATTAACTGCTAATTCATCATCAACAGCAATTGCACGTTTATTCGTTTGAATTGTTAAAGCATCTGATAATTGAAAAGAATCAGATTTAACACTAATTTGAATATCATATATAGCAACCCTATCCAGCTGAATAGAACCTGTTAAATAACCATCTTTATAGCTTAAATTAACTGTTTTACTTTCTTTTGTATCTTTAGCAGTAGCCACTGCATTTGCAGATATGTTATCATATGTATCTGTTGTAGTTATATCTTTATCATTTTGTTGAATGATTGTTTTTATAGTTACTGTTTCACCTTTATCTATTTCTGTTATTTCATTTCCATTACTATCTAATATACTACTCTTTAATGTATATTCATAATAAGGAATATATGTAGCACTAATTTTTACATTTTTATTTGTTTGAATTGTGTATACTCCTGGTTTAGGATCATACAATTTAATAATTGCACTATATTTATATATATATAGTTTTGCAGAATCATTGTTGTTAAAGCTGATTGTGTTTCCATCAGGATCAAGCAAACTAATTCCAGCAGTAGAAATATCTTCATTGCAAGTTATACTAATATTAGCTTCTTTAACATTAGAAGCAATTTTAACTTTATTGTCAACAACTGGTATTGGAGTTGTATTCATCAATTCTGCAATAACTGTTGTGAAATAACTATCTATAGATTCAGCATCAGTTTTTGTTGTAATACGATTTGAAGAATCAGCAATCGCAATACTGTCCAATTTTTTATAAGGTGTGTCACTTGTATTAGCCATTTCATCTCCATAACCAATACAGTAGATTTGAACATCATTTTTTTTAGCTGTAACCAAGGCATCATTCAAGCGTTCATCACTTTCAGTTTCTTTATTTTTCTCTAAACCAAAATCATTTCTACCATCCGAAAACACGAGTATAGCATGAACTCTTCCATCATCTTTATCAAACATTTCAACAGCATCAGCAACAGCATTACCAACATCAGTATCTCCAGTATACTCAACAGCATCTATCCAACTAACAGCTGAATTAATCTGTGATTCATTAGATACACTCGTTAATCCACTTTGCCATTTAGAACGTTTACGATTAAATGTAATAATATTCGTTCTGCTATTTGAAGGCATCATCGTAATAAAATTTTTAGCTGCTTCTTTCATCAAATGATTAGGATCATTTGTTTTCATTGAACCAGACTGATCCAATACTAAAATAACATCTAACTGTACATTTTCTTTCGCATTAACACTAGAAAATGAATACATGATAGATACAGCCATAATTACCGCTGTTAAAAACAAACCTAATTTTCTCTTCATATTTCCCCCTCCTATCAAAAATATTGAATAATCATTGTTGCATTACAAATAGCTTCAACAAAAATAAGTAAGTATATTAACCAAAAAAACTGTTTATTCATTGAATGAGTATAGAAAATAGAATAAGGTACTTTTACATCAATAATACCTTTTTTCTTCTCTCTTTTACCCGTTTTTAAATTCTTAACACTTCTTTCTTCATAAAAGTTATATTTACAGCTTACTTTTTTAATTAAGCGAATATATACATTCTCTCTATGATTAACTTTAGATAATTGCATATTCAGTTTATTTGTTCTACTTGCTTGCCAATCTTTAGAAAATATATTATATAACTGCTTAACTTCATTATGATATTTATAAACATAATCATACTTCCTTTTTACAAACATTATATAATATAAACCATAAATATAATATATATCTAAATAAATAAAATAAGTAATAAGAAGCAACGCTATTATCCCTAATATTTTATGCCCATTAAAAACACTATACACACTATACATTGCATCCTCACTAAAATACTGCCAAAAATGGGTAATTACATTAATATACTGTGCTTCATGCATAATCTTAAACAACAAAAAATTATATAGTACAAACTGTAAACATTTATTTAATAAATGATAGTCTTTTCCACACTGTACCTTACTATAACGATTTAATGCATCTTTGACACCAGAGTTTAAATATCTCTGATAATGTAAATCAACAATATCAAAGTTAACAACGACATCGCTTCTATTTCTAGCCATTTTTACATTAAACACAGATTTTATAATATT
>CAZWZD010000306.1:0-2700 GCA_964638235.1 uncultured Erysipelotrichales bacterium | reverse complement strand
AGATAAATCTATTTTCTTATCTAAAGATTTAACACCTTCTATACTCAATTATGTCAAATATATATTTTTCATAGTTGAAATCTCCTTAATAATCATATTTTACTTCAAATATAATTATACATTAAAAAAGCCAGTATTCACCGATACTAGCTTAATATTCAATCTCTTTTAAATATCTACTTAATGCATCTTGCCATGTTGGTAATGGAGTAAAACCATTTTTGGTAAGTTTAGATTTATCTAAACGACTGTTAAATGGTCTAGCAGCTTTAGATAATCCATATTCTTCTGTTGTTACTGGTATAACTTCTGTTGTATATCCGGCTTGTTTAAATATTTCTACAGTAAAATCATACCATGAAATATATCCACCTTCATTTGTAGCATGATAATATCCATATTTATCAGTTAATATCATATCTACTAATAGTTTGGCTAAATCATATGTATATGTAGGTGTCCCTATTTGATCATTAACAACTTTTACTTGTGCATATTTTTTTCCTACACTTAACATTGTTTTAATAAAGTTTTTACCATTAACACCAAACACCCAAGCAATGCGTACAATAAAATATTTATCTAAATTATTAGCTACTGCCAATTCTCCTTCTAATTTTGTTTGCCCATATACATTTAATGGTTTATAGTCTTTACAATCAGGATCCCAAGGTGTTTCTCCTTGACCATCAAAAACATAATCTGTAGATAGATACAGCATCTTACAATTTATTTTTTTACAAACAAGTGCAATATTTTCAGTTCCTTTAGCATTAACTTCTCTTACTTTTTCTACTTTATCATCATCTTCCGCTAAATCTACCGCTGTCCAAGCTGCACAATGAATAACCGCATCAGGATTAATTTCTGTTATCACAGTTTCCACTTGTTTAGCATCAGTAATATCCATTTCTTCGACATCAACCCCAATTGCTTCTATATTTCTTTTTTTACATTCTTCAACAACATCATATCCAAGTTGTCCTTTAACACCTGTTACTAATATTTTCATTTTTCTCTCCTTTGTTTTTTATCCAATGCATATGGTAGATATCTACTTAAATTTGGATTATAAAATTGGTCTGTTTTTAATTGATTTCCCCATTTTTTATTCATTATTTCATGTTCAAGCATAAATCTTTCGTACTTATCTCTATTTTCAGTATCAATACCTCTTGACTTAGATTCATAGTGGAACATGTTCACATGATTTAAACATATATTATAATAACCTTTATTTAAAACCTTTAAATTAAAATCAACATCATTGAAGGCAACTTGTAAATTTTCATCTAAGCCATTCACTAAATGATAAATATCTTTTGAAACCATAAGGCAAGCCGCTGTCACAGCACTATAATTAAATGGTACTGCTAATCTACCATAAAATCCAGGATCATTATATTGACGTCCTACAAAACAATGATTAGCGATTCCACCAACACCAACAATCACACCAGCATGTTGAACTGTGTTATCAGGATAAAATAACTTAATTCCTACAATTCCAATATGACTCTGCATAGCATATCCAACCATTATTTCTAGCCAGTTAGGTGTAATCACTTCCGTATCATTATTCAATAATACAATATATTCTCCTTTTGCTTCTTTTACACCTTGATTATTGATTTTCGAATAATTAAATTCATAATTTGCATCTACGACCCTAAAATGAGAATACATTTTTTTGAATTTTTCAAACATATCATATGTTTCTTGTTTTTGACTGTCATTGTTCATAAGAATAACTTCATAATTTTTATAAGTTGTTTTTTCAAAAATAGATTTCAAACATTGCTCTGTAATATCAGCATAATCTTTTGTTGGAATAATAATTGATATCATAGGCTCTATATCATACTTATAATTAACTAAATAATAAGGAACACATGGATGAATTGTAACTTCTGCATTTATTTTCCTTCTTTTTAAAGCATCTTCTACAGCCATACAACCTCTTTCAACTGCATATCCTTTATTATCAATAGTTGCCGCCGTTGAACCTTCTATCATTCGCCAATGATAAAGTATTTTAGGAATATGTTTTACTTTTTCAGGAGTTGTTTTCTCTAATACACGTAAAAATAAATCATAATCCTGGGCACCTTCATAACCAACTCTAAAGCCACCTATTTCGTCAATAATTACTTTTCTTATGATTTCAAAATGACATATGTAGTTACTTCCTAATAAAGAATCGGGTGCATAATCTGATTTGAAATGTGGATCCCTTCTTTTCCCCCTCATATCTAATTTATCTTCATCAGTATAAATAAAATCATAATCTTTATTTTCATTTAATACACTAACACATTCAGCTAAAGCATAAGGTGATAATAAATCATCATTATCCATTAAACCAACAAATTCTCCTTTCGCAATAGCAAGAGCATCATTAGTTGCCTTAGAAATATGTCCATTTTCACTTCGATGATACACTTTTATTCTTTTATCCTTTTGTTCGTATTCATTTAATGTATCTATCGTTTCTTGCAAAGTAGAACAATCATTAGACAAACAGATTTCAAAATTTTGATATGTTTGATTTAAGATAGAATCTAAACATTCTTTTAAATATATTCTTTTTACATTGTAAACCGGTATACATATAGATATTAATGGCTCATAATCAAATTCTTTTTGTTGTACAAATTTTTCTGGAAACTCATTTAACCATCTTAAATATTCTGATTGATT
>CAZWZD010000305.1:0-2724 GCA_964638235.1 uncultured Erysipelotrichales bacterium | reverse complement strand
GAATATTTAATTGAAAAAAAAGAATATTTATGCTATATTCGTCCTGTGAAATATAGCATTTCACAGGAAAACAGCAAAAAAATAAGAGTTATGAAATATTTAAAACAATAAATCATAACTCTTTTTAGTTATTTTCTAAATTAATAATCAATTATTTAAGTTCAGAACTTTTCTCTTTATAATACTCTACTAATTTATTTGTTAACTTATAAGAATATCCTGCACCAAATACAACAATAATATCAAATTCTAGTTTTCCAGAAGTTACAAAAGAAACAATTTCATCAAAATCTTCTATATAATATATTTTCTTAGAACAGTGTTTCTGCACCTGAGAAAAATCAACTGGTTTTAAATGTTTATGTGCTTCTCTTCCTTCAAATGTCTTTGTCATGATAAATTCATCTGCAAGTACAAAACCTTCACTAAATTCATCTAAAAACATTCTTAAACGAGATATTTGATGAGGTTCAAAAATAGCCAACACTCTTTTATCACTAAATGTTTCCTTTAAAGTTTTAAGTACAGCAGTAACAGCACTAGGATGATGGGCATAATCATCATATATTGTAATATTACCAAATTGACCTTTTAACTCTAATCTTCTACCAATTCCAGTAAAATTCATAAATCCTTGCGTAATAACTTCATCATCTAAATTCAATATTTTTCCTAAAGCATAAACACTCATAGCATTTTGAACATTATGCTGTCCAATCAATGCTACTGAAATCTTGCAATCATTGACAATAAAATCTGTATGATCAGCATAACTTTGATCTATTCTATATTTATATGTTACGTCTTTTAAAACAGTTGAATAAGTAATAAGCGTAATGTTATGTTCGTTTAAATACTCCCTCATTTCTTGTGCTAAAGCTCTTGCATTTACACTATCATAATTAACAATTAAATAACCATTATCTCTTATATTTTTTATATAATTTCTAAAGGAATCAATGACTTCATTTAAATCCTTAAAAAATTCAGGATGATCCATTTCAATATTATTTATAATTGCGATTAAAGGGTGATAATTCAAATAATTATTATTAAATTCATCAGCTTCAATAACAAAATAATTAGATTGTCCATAACGATATCCAGCACCCCATTTTTTAATAATAGTTCCTGCTTCTACAATTGGATCAATGCCTGCATCTTCTAATAATTCACCAGCTAAAGAAGTTGTCGTTGATTTCCCATGTGTTCCAGCAATTGCAATAACATCTTTTCCCTGCTGCAAATATCTTCCACTAAATTCTTGCCAAGTCATTAAGATACCCTTTTGCTTAGCAACTTTTAATTCAGGATGATCTGGATTATAATCAAAAATAGCTGGTGTAACTGCCACTATATCTGCTTCTTCAACATGTTTTTCATCATGTCCTTCTATAATTTCAATTCCATTATCATTTAAACTTTTTGCATAAGCCGTATTCTTTGAAATATCACAACCTGTAACATCATATCCCATTTTTTTTGCTAGAATAGCTATTGGTGCTAAACCACTACCACCAATACCCATAAAATGTATTTTCATCTTATTAAACTCCTTCCATTTCTATAATCTAATGTACTCTTTGTTTTAATAATAATCAAGAAAAACTTAATCTATGATTTATAAATGTTATTTGTTATAATAGTTGTTGGAGGTTTGTTATGAAAAGAATTTTAAGAGCATTATTATGTTTTTTATTAGGAATTGCACTTATTGGATGTAGTAATAGTTCAAATAGTAGTTCAACTGCTTCTTTTGAGGGTGATTATGAATTTACAATTGTTGTTAAGGATTATGGTACTATTAAGGGAAAGCTAGATTCAAAGATTGCTCCTATCACAGTAGAAAATTTTAAGAAATTAGCTGATGAAGGATTTTATGATGGATTAACTTTTCATCGTGTTATTGAAGGATTTATGATTCAAGGTGGCGATCCTTTAGGTAATGGCACTGGTGGTTCTGGTGAAACAATTAAGGGTGAATTTTCTAATAATGGAGTAGATAACCCACTAAGTCATACTAGAGGTGCTATTTCCATGGCAAGATCAAATGATAATGATAGTGCAAGCTGTCAGTTCTTCATTGTTCAAGAAGATTCTACATATTTAGATGGTGATTATGCAGTGTTTGGATATGTTGATGAAGGAATGGAAGATGTTGTTGATATGATATGTGAAACAGTTAAAACAGAAGATAGCAATGGAACAGTCTTAGAAGAAAATCAGCCAGTTATTGAATCTATTACTGTAAAAGCTTTGTAAAAACTTACAAAGCTTTTTTTAATTGATATGAAACAATATCATCAATAAAGTTGTCATTATCATAGATATCACAATACTTATAGTATTTGCAGATGCAACAATATCTCCTTCATAACCTAATTTTTTAGCATAAACAGAAGATACTGAAACAAGCGGCCCAAAAAATGTTATTGTAAATATCTGTTTTGCAAGTAAAGGAATAGGTAAAGCAAATATAACTAATGACAATAAAATTGCTCCAATAAAACGTATAGCAAGAATTTGAAACAATTGTTTAAATTCTGATTTATTAATAAATATTTCTAGCTTTAAGCCAATCATTAACATCACTAGAAAACTATTAACTGATGCAATTGAAGAAGTTACTTTTAATAATGATTCTGGAATACTGATATTTAAACAAGCTATTATAACACAAAATTCCAATTTTCTACGATATAATTTCTAAATCTGATAATAATG
>CAZWZD010000304.1:0-2733 GCA_964638235.1 uncultured Erysipelotrichales bacterium | reverse complement strand
CAGGGATTATTAGGATTAGAAGCTAAATATGATGAATATCTAACTGGGCAAAATGGAAGTATAAATTATTATATGAATGCAAAAAGTCAAAATTTAAATATTTATCCAGCAGAATATATTTATCCTACATCAGGATTTGATATTAAACTAACTGTAGATAATAGAGTGCAAGATGTTATTGAAAGAGAACTAAATAATGCTTATAAAACATATAATCCTGATTCAATTCTTTGTTTAGCTATGAATCCTAAAACAGGAGCAATTTTAGGTATTTCATCTAAACCTGATTTTGATCCTAACGATTATAAAAACGCTGATAGTGAAGTCTATAATCGTAATTTACCTATATGGAAAACATATGAACCTGGTTCAACATTTAAGATTATTACTTTTTCTAGTGCGTTAAATGAAAATTTATTTGATATGGATAAAGATACTTATTATGATAAAGGATATGAAATTGTTAATGGAACAAGAATTAAATCATGGAAAAAGGGTGGACACGGATTACAAACTTTTAGAGAAGTTCTGCAAAATTCATCTAACCCAGGATTTGTAGAAATTGGACGAAGATTAGGAAAAGATAAACTTTATAACTATGTTAAGCAGTTTGGACTAACAGAAAAAACAAATGTTGACATGACAGGCGAATCTACTGGATTAATGTTTGATTATGATAAATTTAATGAAGTTGAACAAGCAACAGTTGCATTTGGACAAGGTTTATCTATAACTCCTATTCAGCTTGTAAGAGCAGTATCTGCCTGTGTTAATGGAGGATATTTATACGAACCATATATCTTTGATGAAATCATTGATCCAAAAACAAAGGAAGTCATTTATTCTAAAGAAAAGAAGCTCATCAGACAAGTTATTAGTGAAGAAACAAGTGCAAAAGTAAGAGATGCTTTAGAAAGTGTTGTAAGCGATGGAGGAGGAAAAAATGCTTATATCCAAGGCTATCGAATTGGAGGAAAAACTGGAACTGCTCAAAGAGCTATTAATGGAACATATGCTGGAAATGGATATATTCTATCTTTTATAGGGATTGCTCCTATAGATGATCCCCAAATTGTTTTATATATAGCAATGGATAATCCAAAGAATTGTGTTCAATATGGTGGAACAACAGTAGCACCAATTGCTAGAAAAATGTTTGTTGATATATTACCAGCACTTGGAATAGAGAAAGTTAGTGAACAAAAAGAAAAAGCATATGTTTGGACAGATACCAAAACTTACAAAGTACAAAACTATGTTGGGCTTAAGAAAAGTGAAATAAAAAGTGATGAATATGGCTTTGAATTTTTAGGTGAAGGAGATACAGTTATCGATCAGCTTCCTAGATCAGGAGAAAATATTGATGAGGGGCAAAAAGTAAAAATTATGTTAGGAGAATGATTTGTCATTCTCTTTTCTTTGGATTTTGTCCCTTTTTTTATATTTAAAAATATGCTAGTATATAAAGGACAATTGGAGTGATATTATGAATGAACAAAAGAAAATGGCTTTAATCAATGATATAACAGGATTTGGAAGATGTTCAATCGCAGTTATGGCACCAATCATATCTGCTATGAAAATACAAGCAGTAGCAGTTCCTACTGCTATTCTTTCTACTCATACGCAGTTTCCTATTTATTATTTTGATGATTATACTTCTAAAATGAAAGATTATATCCAGACATATAAAGATTTAAATTTAGATTTCGATGCTATCGCAACTGGATTTTTAGGTTCAAAAGAACAAGTTGATATAGTTATAGACTTTATAAAAACATTTAAAACAGAAAATTCATTTGTTTTAGTAGATCCTGTAATGGGAGATTATGGAAAACTTTATGCAACATATACACCAGAAATGTGTTATAAAATGAAAGAATTGGTACAATATGCAGATTTATTGACACCTAATCTAACTGAACTTGTTACATTAGTAGATAGACCATACCCTGATCATAATCCAACATTTAATGAATTAATGGAAATGTGTGAAATATTATCAAATAAAGGTCCAAAGCATATTGTAGTTACTGGTATACCATTTAACAATAAACAAATTTTAAACTTCATTTATAATAAAGGAGAAGATTTTCAAATTGTTATGGTTGATCGTATCGGTGGTGATAGAAGTGGAACTGGAGATGTGATTTCTTCAATTATTTCGGGAAGTTATCTCAATGGAATGGATTTCTATCATAGTGTAAAAAAAGCAACAAAATTTGCATCAAAATGTTTAAAAAGAAGCGAAGAAATGCAATTACCTAGTTACTATGGTCTATGTTTTGAAGAATATTTAAGTGAATTGGGGGAAGATTTATGATTTTATATACTTTGCATAATAACGGATATATTAATATTAGTGAATTAGAAAGTTTAAAAGATGTCAATGTTTATGTTAATTTAACAAATAGATGTCCATGTGCTTGTACATTTTGTTTAAGACAAACAAAGGAAATGAGTGAATCAAATACTTTATGGTTAAAGAAAGAACCAACAGTAGATGAAGTTATTAATGAATTTGAAAAATATAATTTAAATGATTTTCATGAAGTTATATTCTGTGGATTTGGTGAACCAATGGAAAGAATATATGATATTATTGAAATTGCTGGATTTTTAAAATCAAAAAGAAATGATTTATCAATAAGAGTTAACACCAATGGACTTGCAAATCTTATTCACCAAAAAGATATAACACCTTTATTAAAAGATAAAATAGATACTGTATCT
>CAZWZD010000303.1:0-2733 GCA_964638235.1 uncultured Erysipelotrichales bacterium | reverse complement strand
TTCGAGTTCTTTTAAGAATTTCTGATTTATTAGGAAAAGTTAGTAGATTTGGAATTAATATAAATCAAATTGACTTTTGCTTAGAAATTATTTCTAATAGTTTAATACAACTTGAAGGATTTTCATTTCATATAAACAACTACTCTTTAGATGATAGAGTTAATGCGATTAATGAAGTATTAGAATTAACTGAATCAAAAAATTTAAATATTAGTTTTATTGATATTGGAGGAGGGATTCCTACAAATTATTGTTCTAAAGATGATTACTATAATTTCCTAAAGCAAAATAATAAAGAAATGTATTTTAAAGAACATTTTATTAATGATTATTATCCTTATTATAGCGAAATAGCTGATGAAAAAGCATTAGATTATATATTTAAAAAAGTTTATAAAAAATTAAATAAAAAAGGAATTGAAATTATTATAGAACCTGGTAGAAGTTTGCTAAAAAATGTAGGAGCTAGTATATACGAAGTTCAATATATGAAGAACTTGTTTAATGGTGAAAATATTATCGTTACAAATGGTAATATTAATTGTCTATCGGAACAATGGTTCAATAGTGATTATTTGATAGAACCTAAATTAATTTCTAAAAATAATAAGACAAGCAATATTATTTTAGCAAGTGTTGCAGGTAATCTGTGTTTAGAGCAAGATATGATTACATGGAGAAAGATTAAATTTGATACTATTCCAGAAAAAGGAGATTTGTTAATTTATTATAATACAGCCAGTTATCAAATGGATTCAAATGAGAGTGAATTTCATAAAATTCCGTTAGTCAATAAATATGTTGTGAAAAAAAATGATATTGGATATGTTATAGAGGAGGATAAGAAGTATGATTGTAAATAAAGTCACAGATTTAATTGGGAATACACCACTATTTGAAATAAAGATGAAAAACAATGATTGGAAAGCTTTTCTTAAACTTGAAAAATTTAATCCAGGTGGAAGTATGAAAGACCGAATGGCTTTAAATATGATTGAACAAGCAGAAAAAGATGGAAGATTAAAACCAGGAGGAACAATAATAGAGTCATCAAGTGGAAACACAGCTATCGGATTAGCAATTGCCTCAGCAATAAAAGGATATAAATTTATAGCAGTTGTCGATCATCATGCTTCAAAAGAAAAAATTGATATGATTAAGGCATATGGTGGAGAAATTGTTGTTGTTGGTGATGGTTATAAAGCAAATGAAGTTGCAGTAGTTGAAAGAGAAAGAACAGCCAAAAGAATGTCTGAGGAAATGGAAAATGCCTTTTTTCCTAATCAAGCTGATAACTTTGATAATCGTTCAGCATATACTAATACTCTTGCAAAAGAATTAATTAATGAATTAGGTACAATTGATTCATTTTATGCTGCAATTGGAACAGGTGGTTCATCATGTGGTACAGCAATTGGTTTAAAAGAACATAATCAAAGTACAACTATTAATGTTGTTGAGCCAGTTGGTTCTATATTATTTGGTGGTAAAGGGCAACCTTACTTTCAATCAGGAACTGGTAACCCTATAGATGCGCCAATACCAAAAATAATTGATTATGAAATTATAGATAATAATTTTTATGCTAAGGACGACGAAGCATTTAATACTTGTAGATATTTTGCTAAAAAATATGGCTTATTAATTGGCGGTTCAGCTGGAGGAGTTATTTATAAAGCATTAGAAGATATAAATAAGAAAACAGGAACAGGGAATGCAGTTATCTTATTATGTGATGGTGGAGAAAAATATTTAAATAACATCTTTAATGATGAATGGATGATTAATAATAACTTAATTAATGAAGAAGTTGCTAAACAATTGGAACAATGGGTTTAGGAGGTATATCTATGAGGTTTGAAACATGGGAAGAAGAAGCATTTAATTATCTTACTTCTTTGTATGATAATTTCTTTAGAGAGTTATCTGAAAGATGTATGGAGTGTTTTAGAATTGATTCGAAAGAATTATTTTCTGAGAATGTAAAAGAATTAACAGAAGATCAAGAAAATAAGATAAAAGACTTTTGGAAAAAGTATACAAATGATTTTGATATTGCTTATCACAAATATTATATCGATAGAACTGGTAAGTTTGATGAAAGATTTATTCCGGATGATTTATTTGTTGGATATATTGATGGCTATTTAAATAATAGAGCAATTGAACCTGGTGTTGCAGATAAAAATTATTTTGATTTATATTTGAGGGGATTCAAATTGCCAAAGACTTATGTTCACTTAATAAATGGAGTTTTTGAAGATGAAGATTATAATATCATAACAAAAGATAAAGCTGTTGATATCTTATCAAAAGCAGATAATATTACTATAAAACCAAGTATGGCATCCTATGGAGGAAAGGGAGTTAAGTTTCTTTCTAATTCTACAAGAAATGAATTGAATGAATACTTTGATAAATTAGAAGAGGAAAACTTAATTTTTCAAGAAACAGTTAAGCAATCAAAGGAAACAGCTAAATTGCATCCAGATTCACTTAATACTATTCGCATTATGACTTTGATAATAGATGGGGAAGTAAAAGTATTACCATGGTGCGCATTTAGAATGGGAATAGGAAAATCTAAAGTTGATAATGCGAGCTTTGGTGGTATATATTGCAAAATTGAGGATGATGGAACACTTTCTAATTTTGCCTACGATGCATTAGGAAATAAATTTGATAAACATCCTGATGGTGGAGATTTTTCAACTGTTAAATTTGATTTTATGG
>CAZWZD010000302.1:0-2736 GCA_964638235.1 uncultured Erysipelotrichales bacterium | reverse complement strand
AAAAAAATAATTTCTTTATCTCAATATACTAAATCTGATATTAAAACATTTGAAGTATATGATTATTATCACAATTCAATTGTTTATACACCGTATTATTATACATCTTTATCTGATACTATGAAGTATTATAATTCTCACTATGAAGGTAATCAAAGTGAAGAAATAAGTATGGTTATAACAAATGAACAATGGAATGATTATTTAAATTTATCATATGATGAAAAAGCCCAATTTTGCGATTATCTTTATGGATTATATGATCTTACTTATACTGGTATAACAAATTCTGCTAATCCTTTTACTATTCCTGATGAAACATATAATGTTTTAGTTAATTTTATGAATGAACATGATCTTTTTGATGATAATATTAATACTTTAATTTCTAATGCAATTAAAGCTATACAAAGTGAAACTGAATATTCTTTAAAACCTGGAATTACTCCTAGTTCTATAGATTTCTTTAATTATTTTCTAAATATTAAAAAAAGGATATTGTGTTCATTATGCATCAACACTTGCATTAATTCTTCAAATTAATGGTATACAAGCTAACTTTGTAACTGGATATCAAGTTAATAAAAGTCATTCAAGTGATGATTACATAAATGTATTAGATTCAGATGCTCACGCTTGGGTAGAAATTGAAGATCCTTTATTAGGATATATTCCAATTGAAGCAACACCTGTTTCAAGTCAGCAGGATTCACCAGTAGAAACAACTACTCCTAATGAAAACACAACTGCTGATAATCAAACAACAGTGAATAATACAACTGTTGATAATCAAAAAAATGAAATAATTATTCCTGCATATGTGTATTTTATAGCTGTAAGTTTATTATTAATTCTTTGTATATATTTACAATCAAGAATTAGATATAAGAAACAGTTTTATAAATTAAATAATAATCAGATAGTTTGTAAGATGTATTATCGATTATTTAAATTTGATTTATTGAATGATGATTTCATTTATATTTATAAAAAAGCAAGTTATTCTAAAAATGGTATAACTAATGATGAATATGATATAGCATATGCATATTACAAAGAAAAAATATTAGACCTATATAAACGAAATTTAATGAATAGAATTCTTTTTAAGATTATTTATGCATATATTTAAAAGCTCCATATGGAGCTTTTAATATGACAAACTTAACATTGTAAAATCTAATATAAATGAAGCAAATAGATAACCTATCGCAACAGATATTACAATATATAATACATAAAACTCTTTAACTTTATTCCTCTTTAAATATTTTTCAAAATTTATACAATTCAAACCATACATTGATAAACATATACTTATAATGTATATAGTTACTTTTACAAAATGATAAATCATTTTTTTCACTCCTTTTCATTCCAATTATAATCTAAATTTTATATAATAACAATAAGGAGGAATTTATTATGGAATATTTAAAAATTAAAAACACTGATTTAAATACATCTAGATTGATTTTAGGATGTATGAGAATAGCTGATAAAAGTGAAGAAGATGTTGAAAAGTTAGTGCAAACTGCTTTAGACAATGGTATTAACTTTTTTGATCATGCAGATATTTATGGTAATGGTAAATCTGAAGAACTTTTTGGTAAAGTTTTAAAGAAGCATCCTGAACTTAGAGAGAAAATGATTATTCAAACAAAGTGTGGTATTGTACCTGGTAAACGATATGATTTTTCTAAAGATTATATTATTGATTGTGTTAATAAATCATTAGAAAGATTAAATACTGATTATGTTGATATTCTACTATTACATAGACCAGATGCTTTATGTGATCCTAAAGAAGTTGCTGAAGCTTTTGATGAATTATATAGTAGTGGTAAAGTTAAATACTTTGGTGTTTCTAATCATACTGCTTATCAAATTCAATTATTAGAAAAGTACTCTAAATATCCTATTATTATTAATCAATTGCAATTATCTATTGTTCATTCTGTTATGATTGATTCTGGACTAAATATGAATATGAAAGAAGATTGGGCTCAAGATAAAGATGGTGGAATTTTAGATTACTGCCGTTTAAATGATATTACTATTCAAGCATGGAGTGTTATACAAGCTTCATGGGCTGAAGGAACTTTTATTAATAATCCTAGCTATTCAAAACTAAATCTTGTTTTAGCTACTTTGGCTAAGAAATATAATGTTACTAAATCTGCAATTGCTATTGCATGGATATTAAAACATCCAGCAGGTATTTTACCAGTTTTAGGTACAACTTCACCTACTCATTTATTAGAAAGCATCAAAGCTGTTGATGTTAATTTAACAAGACAAGAATGGTATGATTTGTATCTAGCAAGTGAAAAACCTTTACCTTAATATTTTTCCTTTTCAAATGATATGTTTTATGCTATTCTTCTCTTTGCGAGGTGAATATTATGCAAGTTGTTAAAAATGAATATAAATATATTGATGATGTTATGAAAATTATAAATCAAGCTAAAAATTATTTTAAAAGAAATAACATTAATCAATGGCAAGATGGCTATCCAAATCGTCAATCTATTGAAATTGATATAGATGAAAATAAAAGCTATGTATTAATTGATAATAACCATATTCTTGGAACAATGTTTTTTAGTATTGGTGATGATCCTACATACAATTATATTGAAAATGGAAATTGGTTAACACATAATCAAAAATATGCTGTTATTCATAGAATTGTTGTTGATGAAAATATGAAAGGTAAAAATTTAGCTTTTGAAT
>CAZWZD010000301.1:0-2739 GCA_964638235.1 uncultured Erysipelotrichales bacterium | reverse complement strand
TGCTAAAAGTTCAACTTCTCTTTCTGTATATGAAATTCTAGCCATTTTATCACCTCAAAATAATTTATGTTTTCTCTTTAAAAATATGATGGAATAGGTGTACAATTAGATATATTCCATAAAATAAATCTATAATAAGAAAACAAAATCATATTTTTAGTGAATTATCTATAGAAATATGATAGAATATACTTATAGATTTAAGCGCTTACATTTTTTATAGGAGGAGATAAAAATGGGAAAAGAAATGGTCGCAATGATTTTAGCTGGAGGACGTGGGACACGTTTAAAAGAATTAACAGCTAAAGTTGCAAAACCTGCTGTGCATTTTGGTGGGAAATATCGTATTATCGATTTTCCTTTATCTAACTGTGCAAATTCAGGTATCGATGTAGTAGGGTTGCCTACACAATATGAATCAGTATTATTAGGTAGTTATGTAGGATCTGGGGTTAACTGGGGTCTCGAAGGAAGTCAATCTGCAGCAACTATCTTACCTGCTCGTGAAAGAGATGAAGTAGGATTTACAGCATATGCTGGAACTGCTGATGCAATATATCAAAATATTAATTTTATGGATCAATATTCTCCTGAATATGTTTTAATTTTATCAGGGGATCATATCTATAAAATGGATTACGCTAAAATGTTGGCTGCACATAAAGAAAGAAATGCAGATTTAACAGTAGCAGTATTGAATGTTTCTTTAAAAGAAGCAAGTCGTTTTGGTATCATGAATACAAATCCAGATGGATCTATTTATGAATTTGAAGAAAAACCAGAAAAACCAAAATCAACATTAGCATCAATGGGTATTTATATTTTCACATATAAACAATTACGTAAATACTTGATTGCTGATGCTAAAAATGCTGACAGCAAACATGACTTTGGTATGAATATCATTCCAGATATGTTAGCTGATGGTAAAAAATTATTCGCATATGAATTTGACGGTTACTGGAAAGATGTTGGAACTGTTGAAAGTTTATGGGAAGCAAATATGGATTTAATTAATGATAAAGAATTAGATTTATATAATATCAAAAAAGATTGGAAGATTTATACTGAAGATGCTATTGCTCAACCTCAAATTTTAGGTGAAACTGCAGAAGTAACAAATTCTTTAGTTACTCAAGGATGCTTTGTCAATGGTAAGGTTGAAGGTTCAGTTTTATTCAACCATGTTAATATTGGTGAAGGTGCTAAAGTCGTTGATTCAGTATTAATGCCGGGTGTTTTAGTTGAAGAAGGTGCTGAAATTTATAAAGCAATCATCGATGAAAATGTAGTAATTAAAGCTGGAACAGTTATCAACAAGGACGCTAAAGAAGTAGAATTAGTTAGCGATAATAATAGATAGGGGGAAACAATAATGGCAAAAGTTATAGGATTAGTTAATTTACATTCAGATGTTACTTTTTCAAAATTAACAGAAAGAAGA
The DNA here is from genome assembly GCA_964638235.1 of uncultured Erysipelotrichales bacterium. Classification (GTDB taxonomy): domain Bacteria; phylum Bacillota_I; class Bacilli_A; order Erysipelotrichales; family Coprobacillaceae; genus MGBC113645. Next base: position 1,295 of record CAZWZD010000301.1, on the reverse strand, counting down.
CCGGTTGCTTCAGTTAGTTTCCTTGGTCGTTATGCAATTATTGACATGGTTTTATCAAATATGTCAAATTCAGGAATTGATAAAGTTGGTGTTTTAATTAAAGAAAAACCAAGATCATTATTTAAACACTTAGAAGGTGGAACTTCATGGAATTTCAACTCTAAAGTAGGTGGGGTTTCATATTTATATAATGAAAAATATGCTAGTAACTCTAAATACAACCATGATATTAATAACTTGGTTGAAAATATTAGTTATTTAGAAGGCAGCAAAGCTGATTATGTAGTGATTGCTCCTGCTCATATTATCACAACTATGGATTATAGAGATGTTATTGAAGCTCATGAAAAATCTGGTGCAACAGTAACTATGGTTTATAAGAAAATCAAAGATGCTAAAGAAGCATATGTTGGTTGTGATGTATTAAAAGTTGAAGATGGTTTAGTAGTTGGTACTGAAGTTAATAAAGGAACACGTAAAAATCAAGTGATTTCTTTAGAAACTTATGTAATTAATACAAAAGAATTGATTGCTATTATGAAAAAAGCAACTAAGATTTCAGCATTCTATTCATTAAAAGATATGCTTGGATATTTATGTGATGAAAAACAAATTCATGCTTATGAATATAGAGGATTTGCTAGATGCTTAGATTCATTTGAAGCATATTATAAATATTCATTAGAAATGTTGGATATTGATGTATCTTCACAAGTATTTAAATCAAATTGGCCAATTTATACAAGTACAAATGATACACCTCCAACTAAATATTTAGAAAATGCAAAAGTAACAAAATCATTTGTTGCTAATGGAGCTGTCATTGATGGTACTGTAAATAACAGTATTATTGGTCGTGAAGTTACTATTGGAAAAGGTGCAGTTGTTAAAAACTGTGTTATCTTCTCTGGTTCAAAAGTTGCTGCTGGAGCAGTTTTAGAAAATGTTATTATGGATAAACGTTCTAAAGTTGAAAAACAATTAGATTTAAGTGGTAATGAAACAACTCCACTTTATATTAAAGAAGGAGATCATGTTTAATGAGAGTTATGTATGTCGCTAGCGAAGCCACTCCATTTATTAAATCAGGTGGTTTAGCTGACGTTCTTGGTTCTTTACCAAAGGAAACAGCAAAAAAAGGTGTTGAAAGTATTGTTGTTATTCCTAAATATAGAGATATGAAATTAGCTGATACAATTGAATATGTTACTCATTTCGATATTTATATGGGATGGAGAAAGCGTTATTGTGGTATCTTTAAAACAGTTGTTGATGGAGTGACTTTCTATTTTATT
>CAZWZD010000300.1:0-2745 GCA_964638235.1 uncultured Erysipelotrichales bacterium | reverse complement strand
CAACTGAATTAGATAAATTTAAACTTCTTGCATTAGAACTCATAGGAATACGAACACATTCATCTAGATGTTCTTTTAATATATCATGAGGTATTCCATCATGTTCATGTCCAAAAATAAGAAATTGATCTTTATTTGATACATATGATGCATCACTATAACATAATTTTGAATATCTTGTATAAAAATGATAATCTCCTTTATTTAAAGAAACAAATTCTTCCCAATTTTCATATATTGTCATTTTTAAATCTTTAATATAATCTAATCCAGCTCTTTTCATGTGTTTATCATCTAATGAAAAACCAATAGGTTTAATAATATGTAAGTGTGAATGCGTTGCTACACAAGTTCTCATAATATTTCCAGTATTTTGAGGAATAGCAGGATGTACTAATACAATATGATTCATTCTACTTCTCCTTTAAAATTGAATATAATTTTTTTAATGCTTTTGCTCTATGAGAATGTTGATTCTTCTCTTCCATACTCATCTGGGCAGAAGTTTTCTTTAAAGGTGGAAAATAGAAAATCGGATCATAACCAAAGCCATTTTCTCCAGCTATGCAATCGTTGATTTCTCCTTCAAAAGTTTCTTCAATCGTTATTGTTTCTTCACCTGGAATAGCTAAAGCCATAGCACAAACAAATCTAGCTGTTCTTTCTTTTCCTTCTATTTGATCAATAATATACTGATTTTTTATATCATAACTTGTTTCATGACCTAAAAATCTTGCTGAATAAATTCCTGGAGCTTTATCCAAAGCATCAACTTCCAAACCTGAGTCATCTGCTAAAGTAGGCATATGAACAATATTCATAATCGTTTCAGCTTTTATAACTGCATTTTCTTTAAAAGTCGTTCCAGTTTCTTCTATATCTATTTCTTTATCTAAAACTTCATTCATTGGTATAACTTCAATCCCAATACTATCCAGCATCTTTTTAATCTCTTTTATTTTTCCTTTATTTGTTGAAGCAACTACTATCTTCTTCATAACATTACCTCCAATTACAAAATGATTATATCACTAAAAATAAAATATTCAAACTATCTTTATAGTGTTATAATAATATTGGTGATAAAAATGATTAATAAATTAATAGTCAATGCAGATGATTTTGGAATGTGCGAAGGAAATACTATTGGTATACTATTAGCTCATAAAAATGGAATAGTTACTTCTACTACCGTAATGATGAATATGCCTTATGCCCTATTTGGATTAAAACAAGCAGAAAAGTTTCCTGATTTAGGTATTGGTGTTCATTTGAACATTACCTTAGGAAAATCTTTTACTCATCCAAAAAGTATTATAGATCAAAATGGTTATTTTATAAGACCAAAAAACTATTCAGATCATAAACCCCATGCTGATTTAAATGAACTCTATATTGAATGGAAAGCCCAGATAGACGAATATATAAAAATAACTGGGCATAAACCAACACATATCGATTCTCATCATCATGTTCATTTATTTCCTTGGCATATTGAAGTTTCTAAAAAATTAGCAAAAGAATATGATATACCTATGCGTCAAATAAAGGAAAGTATATTTCCATATGTACAATGCATAGATACAATGGAAAAAGAAAATGTTAGAATTGATTATATTAAAGAAATTTTTTCTAAATACAATAATACTATAGAAATGATGTGTCATCCAGCTTTAATAGATCAAAGACTCTATGACATATCAAGTTATGCTCTTCCACGAATGAAAGAATTAGAAATTCTTACTTCTAAAGAAATTAAACAATTTATAAAAGAAAACAATATTGAGCTTATAAACTATAAAAATGTCTATTAAAGACATTTTTATTTGTTGGAATTTATTATATTTATTAACTTTGCACAATCATATGTAGCAAATGTATTTGCATCTATCATAATGAGTTTACAATTATCTATTTTTTTATTCAATTCTCTCATAGAATATTGAATTTGAGGAGCAAATAAAATCATTTCATAACAATGGGACAAAACTGGAATTTCATTAACACTTGTTGCTTCTATTACATATGGCAATTGATTAAGTTTACAGTATTGATTAGCTCTATCTGCAAAATACCCCGTTGTTAGTCCACTGCTACAGCAAAGTAAAATATGGCATTTATCATTATCACTTTCCTCTAATAGTTTACTTATCATTCTATTAAATAAGTCAGTAGCATAGCTATAGTTATGGAATTTAAAATGCAAATAGAAAATAACATTTTCTCCATCTCTTATTTCTTCTTCAATAATACCATTATGCCAAATAACAAAACGACCAATTTTCGTTTTATATATAATTTCATAAGTCTTTTCATCAATTTCTCTTAGCTTTAATTCATCATGACTTATAATTTGATAATATACCCATTTTTTAAAGATTTGAATATTCTCTTCTCTTAAATATTGATCCATTTTGCTCACCTCGTTAGCTACATTATACTATAATTTATAAGCAAAAAAGAAAGTTTTCTCAAATAGAAATAGTAAAAAAAGCTATATATAGTGAATGGAATATGTCTATACTGTAGATATATTCCATTCATAATAATTCTTCTTTAATCTAATTATCTCTCTCAACACTTAAACCTATTTTCCTACTTGTTTATCTTTCATTTATGATAATACCATTTTCTCTTTGATCTTATTGATTTCTTCAGTGCTTAATCCAGTGCATTCACTTATTTCTTTCAATTCATATTTTTTTCTTAACATTCTTTTGACTGTTTCTGTTTTTTCTTTCATTT
>CAZWZD010000299.1:0-2765 GCA_964638235.1 uncultured Erysipelotrichales bacterium | reverse complement strand
TTCTAAAATAATTTATAATATTAACTGTTCAATTTTAAACAATGGAGGTTACTATGAAAAAAACATTTCAACTTGCTATCTATTCGTATATTTTAAAATATTACAATCATATGTTTGATGATCTTATTAAAAAAGAGAACATGACTCAAATAGAAATAGATATATTAGCTTTTTTACATAATAATCCTGAATATAAACATGCTCAGGATATTGTGAATATAAGAGGTATATCAAAAGCTCATGCATCTATCGCTATTGATAAGTTAGTTCATAAAGGATATATTCAAAGAATTCCTGACAATGAAAATAGAAGGACGAATAATCTTTATATCACTGATCAAGCCACTGAAATTATAAACAAGATTGTTGATATTCAACATTCTTATAATAGCATAGCTTTTAAAGATATTGATGCACATGAAAAAGAAATACTAAATCAAATATTAAGAAAAATATACAAAAATCTAGGAGGTTATTTAGATGAATGAAAGATTGGAGAATGAGAAAATCTCACATTTATTATTTTCATTAGCTTTACCTTCCATCCTAGCTCAATTAGCTACATTGATATATAATATGGTGGATCGTATCTATATTGGCAGATTAGCAGATGGGTCACTTGCGATTGCAGGAATTGGTTTATGCGCTTCTATTATTACTATTATTACTGCTTTTACGAATTTATTTGGTAGAGGTGGAGCACCCTTAGCTTCTATTAAATTAGGTGAAAGAAATAACAAAGAAGCAGAAAGAATATTAGGTAATTGTTTTATTAGTTTATTTATGACTTCTGTTATAATTATGATTATATTAAATATATGGGGTAGTCAATTGTTAACTTTATTTGGAGCAAGTGAAAATACTCTACCTTATGCGATGGGATATTTAAGAATATACAGTTTTGGAACTATATTTGTGCAGTTGAGTGTTGGGTTAAACTATTTTATTAATACTCAAGGTTTTACTAAATATGGAATGTTAACTTTATTGATTGGTGGTATATTAAATATCATTTTAGATCCTATCTTTATATTTGTATTGAATATGGGAGTTTCAGGTGCTGCCCTTGCAACTATTATTTCACAGTTTGTATCTTGTATATGGGTATTAAAGTTTTTATTTGGCAATAAAACGATGATGAAGATTAAAAGAGATAATTTTAAGTTAGATTTAAATATTATGAATAAAGTTATGGGACTAGGTATATCTCCATTTTTTATGACTTCTACCGAAGGTATATTGCAGTTATCTTTTAATAGGCAGTTATTGTTTTTTGGTGGTGATATTGCAGTAAGTTCTATGACTATCTTGCTGTCTATGGCTCAAATGCTTTCTTTACCAATGGAAGGAATTGCTCAAGGTGCTCAGCCTATTACCAGTTATAATTATGGTGCGAAAAATTATAAGAGAGTTAGAGATACTATTATTTTAGCAATGAAATCATCTTTAGTTTATTCGTTTATTGGTGTTACTTTGATGGAATTATTTCCTAAAGTGTTTGTGAGTTTGTTTGCTAATGATCCTGAATTAATAAATCTTGCAAGTTCAATGCTTAGAGTTTATGTCTTTGGATTTATCATAATGGGAGCTAATTCGACATTCCAACAAACATATACATCTTTAGGATATGGTAGAAGATCTTTCTTCTTTGCATTTTATCGAAAAATTATTTTACTCATTCCTTTGATATACATATTGCCATATTTTATGCCTGATGGAGTTTTTGCAGTTATGCTTGCTGAACCTATATCAGATTTATTAACTACCATAACGAATGCTGTTTCGTTTAAAATGTTTATGAAGAAAGAATTACCTAATCAATAAAGAAAATCTAGTTGAACAATATCATTAAGTTAAGAAAAAGAACTTCAATATTGGAATTTCTAAAATATTGAGGTTCTTTTTTTATTGATAAATACATTTATCTGTTTTGTTTTTTAGGAAGTATTAATCATGATGAATCATTCAAAACTAATGGGATGTTGATATCAGAACCATCTCATTAATGATAGCATAATTATCAAAACTGAATCAAAACAACTGATTGATACGCTTAAAGATTTCAGGATTCAGTCAGTCATATCAAATGGCTTTGTTGAATTAAATTTTCTTTTTTATTTATATCATGTACTGATATTTAGATTTTTTATTTATAGTATTTTTAAAGCATTAAGACATTCCGTTTTTTAATTTATCTTTATCTAACCTTTTTAAGATTTCTATAGCACATAAACCTGTCAATATCCCTGTAGGAATTGATGAAGTAAGCGTAACGAAAAGATATGGCATGATTGCTAAAGTGGATACAGTATAGGCTAATACTAATAATTGTCCAATGTTATGAAATATAGCTGATATTATTGATTTAGAAACAATAGGTAAATTAAAGTGTGATAAAACCATTAATGCTATACTGCTTAATGCTACTCCACCACAACTCATGAAGAAAGGATAACTCATAATATATCCTACGATTAAACCTGATAAAATAACTCTAAAGATATTAACAATGAACATTTCTTTAACATCATATATTTCTATAACCACTAAAGATATAATATTTGCAAAACCTAGTTTAACTCCCATTGGAAAAGGTAATGGCAAAGCTGCTTCTATCGTATGTAATACGATTGCTATTGCACTTAATAATGCTAAATAAACGATTTTCTTTGTATCATAACATTTCATTCATTTTCACCCTAACAAATTGTTGGTAGTGTCAAAAGTTCTTTGTTTCACTACCTCTGCTTTGTGTTGTTTCAAAG
>CAZWZD010000298.1:0-2789 GCA_964638235.1 uncultured Erysipelotrichales bacterium | reverse complement strand
GATGTTAGAGATGGCTTAAAACCAGTTCAAAGAAGAATCCTTTATTCAATGTTCAAAGATGGAAATATAGCTAATAAACCTTATCGTAAAAGTGCAAAAACAGTAGGTAATGTTATTGGTAATTATCATCCTCATGGTGATACTTCTGTATATGATGCCATGGTTAGAATGTCGCAGGAATGGAAGATGCGTATACCATTAATTGATATGCAAGGTAACAATGGATCTATTGACAATGATCCTGCTGCTGCCATGCGTTATACAGAAGCAAGACTTTCAAAAATTGCTGTTGAATTATTAAAAGATATTGATAAAGAAACTGTCCAAATGTCTTTAAACTTTGATGATACAGAATATGAACCTACAGTATTGCCTGCAAAATATCCTAATTTATTAGTTAATGGAGCTACTGGTATATCAGCAGGATATGCAACTGATATACCTCCTCATAATCTAGAAGAAGTGTTAGATGCCACAATCTATAAAATTAAACATCCTAAAGCAAAAACTGAGGATTTGATGCAGTTTATAAAAGGACCTGATTTTCCCACAGGAGCAATTGTTGAAGGTAAAGAGGGAATATTAAAAGCTTTAAAAAGTGGTAAAGGAAAAGTTATTGTTCGTTCAAAAACACAAATTGTTGAAGAAAAGAACATTAATAAAATTATTGTTAGCGAAATTCCTTATGAAGTTAATAAAGCTGAATTAGTAAGGAAATTAGATGAAATACGTTTTTCTAAAAATATTGATGGAATCATTGAAGTAAGAGATGAATCTGATAGAAAAGGATTAAGTATTGTTATTGATTTAAAGAAAGATGTTAATGTTCAAAATACTTTAAATTATTTTTATAAAAATACGGATTTACAAAAGAATTATAACTACAACATGGTTGCTATTAAAGATCGAAAACCTGTTTTAATGGGAATTGTGGAAATACTTGATGGCTACATTAATCATGCAATTGAAGTTGTTACAAAAAGATCAATATTTGATTTAGAAAAAGCAAATGCTAGAAAGCATATTGTTGATGGTTTGATTAAAGCTGTTTCAATATTGGATGATGTTGTAAGAACAATTAGAAAATCAAAAGATAAGAATGATGCTAAAATCAATCTTGAAATTCAATATGGCTTTAGTGAAAAACAAGCTGAAGCTATAGTCACATTACAGCTATATAGACTTACAAATACTGATGTTGTTGCTTTGCAGAATGAATTAAAAGAATTAAACGAACTTATTAATCAATTAAATGATATTTTAAATAATGAAAAAGTTTTAAGAAAAGTTATCATTGATGAATTAAAACAAATTAAAAAGAATTATCCATCACCTCGATTGACTCAAATCAAAGATCAGGTTCAGGAAGTTACAGTCAATGAAGAAGATATGATCTTACCAGAAGATGTATATATTAGTATTACTTATGATGGTTATGTAAAAAGAGTTTCACAAAGATCATTCAATGCCAGTAAATTTGAACAGTTTGGTAAAAAAGATGATGATTATTTGGTTGATTTACATTTTGCCAGTACATTAGATAAATTACTGTTATTTACTAATAAAGGAAGATACATATATTTACCGATACATAAATTAGAAGAGTTTAAATGGAAAGATCTTGGAAAGCACATAAGTTATTTGATTAAAATGACAAATGATGAAAAGATTATAAAAACAATACTTGTTAAACAGTTTGATCCATCAATAAATGTTATATTAGTCAGCAAAAATGGTCAAATCAAAAGAGTATCTTTAGCTGAATTTGAAGTTGTAAGATATTCAAAACCAATGAAATGTATGAATTTAAAAGCTGATGATTTGCTTGCGGATGTTTCATTGAGTGATGGACATAGTGCTGTTATATTATCTTCATATAAAGGTTTTACAACACTTTATGATGAAAATGAAATATCTTTACTTGGTATCAAAGCTGCTGGTATTAGAGGAATCAAGCTTAAGGATGATTATGTTATTTCTTTGAGTACATTTAATCCATTAAAAGCAGAGAACTACGTTATCATTACAAAACAGGCTGGAATTAAACGTATGCATATATCAGATATTCCAACTTGTTCAAGAGCAACTAAAGGTACAATGGCTTTTAAAAATTTAAAGACTAAGCCAACCGAAGTTCTTTATTCATTTGTTTGTAAAATCAATACTGAAATAAAAGCTTATAATCTTGAAAATGAATGTCATCAGTATATCGTAAAAGATTATCCTTATTTATCTATTGACAGCAGACCTTCCATCTTAAAGAACTTCAATGGTGAAATTGCTTATATATATTTAGATAGTACATTGAACACAAGTATGTTTGATTCATCAAAAAATGTATCAAATACACCAAAAGAAACAAAAAGTTCAAAACGTGAAACTTTTCAAAACAAAGAATTAAAAGAAGATAATTTTGAAACTATTTCTTTTGAAGATTTATTTGGTGATGATTTTTAACTAAAAAAGACAATTTATTTGTCTTTTTTAGATTTCATTACCTTCTTTTAAATACTGCTTTAATAATTTAATTAAAGCTCTTTTTTCTATTCTTGAAACATATGATCTTGATATATGAAGTTCTTTAGCTATAACTTTCTGGGTTTGTTCAGGAGTATTATATAATCCATATCTTTTTATGATAATTTCTCTTTCTCTTTCATTTAAGACATCATATAATTCGTTCATATTTAATTATATTACCTCCTCTTTACTTTAATAAATTATTTTCCAATTCTTGCAATTTCATGTATGATTTTTCATTTAATTTGGTTTTAATTGTTACAACAGGT
>CAZWZD010000297.1:0-2799 GCA_964638235.1 uncultured Erysipelotrichales bacterium | reverse complement strand
AACTTGAAGTTCATTCATTCCTTTGTGATATCTTCTTAAAACACTTTCTACTCGTGCTATAAGCTCATCAATCGCAAAAGGTTTTACTAAATAATCATCTGCTCCCAGATGAAGTCCTTTTACACGATCTTTAATACTTCCTTTAGCCGTTACAAAAATAACAGGAATACCTAATGGTTCAATATATTCCAATAGTTCATAACCATCAATCTCTGGCAACATAATATCCAACAATACTAAATCATAATCATATTTTTCTAGATAATCTGCTCCCATCTTTCCATCACTTGAACAATCACATTGATATCCAACTCTTTCTAAATTCATTCTCATTAACTCTAAAATTGCTATTTCATCTTCTACTATTAATAACTTCATAATTTCACCACCATTTATACTATTATATATTAAAGTTTTATCATAGTTGTAACAAAAAATAAAAACCTAATGAAATTCCATTAGGTTTTAGTTTAATATACTATTTAAATAAGTAATTGATAGATCATAATCATTAAAGGCATTGTGATTAGACAGAAAATAACACTCATCACATTAATAACGCTTGCATATCCAGGATGTTTATTATAAAGCTGAGCAAATTGTGTAATAGTTGTAGCAACTGGTGCACTAGCTGCTAATATCGTTATAATAAAAATCTGTGAAGCATCATTATGTAAATTGACTAATCCACTAAAGACAAGTACAAGTATAACTGATAATGGCAGTACTATTAATCTTAGAAAACATATAAGATATGTACGCTTATCAGAAAAAATATTACTGAAATTCATATCACCTATTAACATTCCAATGACAAACATTGCAAGTGGACCTATAGTTGCAGCAACTCCATCAATAGACTGTTCAATAACTGATGGAAATCTAATACCAGTTAAAAATAATATAAGCCCAATAAAGATTGCTATTATATTCACATTTTTTATGATTTTACTAAAAGATATTTCTTTTTCTCCACTCACTAGATTTTTAGCATGTGTCCAAAGCAGAATAGTCTGTACTACCATATATCCACTTGTATATAAAATCCACTCACTTCCTAATATTGAAGAAACAAGAGGAATAATAAGATTACCCGAATTAGAATAAATAACACTAGCTTTTTCAATATGAGTTAAATGAAATATTCTCGTAAAAACTTCAGCAAGAATAAAATAAACGATATGAACAATTATAGCAGCTAAACCTGCTAATAATAATCCATTGAGTTTATCTTGTGTTAATTCAATTTGAAAAGAACTGATAATAGCACAAGGTGCTACAATATAAAGAATAATTGTAGATAAAGACTTACTTTCTTCAGATTTCATTATCTTACTCTTAACAATAACATAACCAAAGAAAATCATAATAAACATTTTTAATATTTGCTGTATCAGCAATACAGTTAATTCCATAAACATCACCCAGATAATATATTAATACAAAAAAATTTAAAAAAACAAAATTTCCAGAATATGAAAAAAGAAATAGCAAAACTATTTCTCCAAATCTTTAATTTCAGCTTTTATATTACCTTTATCAATATAAACAACTGCATAGCTAGGACCACTGCCACCTCTAGGTAAATCAGTAGAACCAGGATTGATAAATAAATAACCATCATCTTCAACAATAGAAGGCATATGAGTATGACCAGAGAAAAGAACAGTGCAATCATTCTCATCTAACAGTTTTCTCATCTTCATTTCTCTGTTAAAATAACCAAAAAACTGACCATGAGTAATGAGTACACGAACACCTTCTATTTCTAAAATAGAATCTCTAGGTAAATTCAAACCCCAATCATTATTACCAGCCACACAAATCCATCCTCTTAAATCATCTTGTCTTGTAGTTTCACTATCCCCACAATGAATATAATAATCTCCACCAGTTTCTAATTCTTTAATAATACCCATTGTTCTTTGATTTCCATGATTATCGGACATTATTACTATTTTCTTCATATCATCACCTTAATCATTATAACAAATAAAAGAATGGATTTCAATTTTTTAAATAATTTATATAAATAGAAGATACATCTTCATTCTCTATAACTTCACTGTCTACTATAAAGCTTACTTTTTCAACTCCCTCAATAGATACTAATGATAAATTCATTAAATCTAATAACGTTTTATCTATCGTTCCATCTTCTAATAATATTGAAGAATCTAAAGTTACACTCAATATCTGATCACTTAAATTAACATCATTACAAATAATAGAACTATTGATACTTGTTAAAATAATTTGAATTTGTTCTTTTAATGATAATGATTCGTCCATTCTTGTTGTTGTAGGAATGTAATAAGTTTGATTTTTTATTGTTTTAGTCGTATAAACCATAACAGGGTAAGTATGATGTATATGAGTTGTTGTTTCATCAAAATTATTCAATCCGATATCATATGTCAAACTGCTTACAGTAATATCGCTATTGGGTAAACTAGAAATATCTTCACCATTAATTTGCAGTTTTAAAATATCAACTTCATCATAATCGCATATCGTATAAGTTAATGCTTCTAATATATCTAAAGCATCACCATTTGCATAAAGCTCATCATTTAAATCTAAAGTCAATGTATTATCTACTAAATCAATATGATTGATTTTCAAATCTTCACTTAAAACTGGATATAATCCTAAATCTGTAAACTCATCGGATTTCATCATATCTATCCTATTGATTATTTCTTCTTCAATATCCATTTCATTATAAAAATTTAAAGAAACTGGAACGAGAGTATTATCACTATCTTTATATACAACTGTTTTTAAATAGAAATCTTC
>CAZWZD010000296.1:1722-2806 GCA_964638235.1 uncultured Erysipelotrichales bacterium | reverse complement strand
TGTACCCTTATAGTGTGAATTTGATGATTTTTTCATAAATTCTTTACACTATCAATCTCTAATATATAATATGGAATGCATTTAAGCATTCCATATTAGACTTGTTTTTAGCTATTTTTTAGATCCATATCGATATCAATATCATATAAATGATAAATCAAATTACCTAATTTAGCATTCTTTACATATGGTTTAGAAACAAATTGCAACTTACCATAATAAATTGGCACAGTACCATAATCAACACGTGATAAGATATAATCAGCTTCCTTATACAATTCAGCACGTTTTTCATCATCATCAACTGTTTGTCTAGCTTCTGTCATTAATGCGTCAAATTTATCGTTACTATAGAATACACCTTTTCCAACTGCATTTTCAGAGTAATAATATGTATACATTTGATTATCAGCATCAGCATATAATGGGAACCATCCAACGATTGTAGCTTGTAAAGTACCAGCTGCTCTTGAATCAGACCAAATACCTGAATCAACAGTTTCTACTTGTACATTGATTCCAGCTTCTTTTAAGTTAGCTTGAATAGCAGTTGCTAAAGTTTCTTCAGTTTGTCTAACTGTTAAAGTGAATGATAAATCACTAGCACCAGCTTCAGCTAATAATTCTTTAGCTTTATCAACATTATGTTCATATGGTTCTAATGAATCATCATGTCCAGGGACACCAGGATTCAAGAATGAAGTTGCAGGTTCAGCAGCACCATTCAATACTGAAGTACAGATTGAATCGCGATCAATCGCTAGAGAAATAGCTTCTCTTACCTTAGCATCATCTAAAGCAGGATCAGTTACTTTGATTGATAAGAAATATGTTCCAAGTGGAGTGATTTGAGTGATCTCATCAGCTAAACTATCTTTATATTGATCTAATAAAGTAGTACTTAAATCACACATATCAATGTCACCATTTTCATATGCCATCATCTTTGTATTGTTATCATCATAATAGATGATTTCTAACTTGTCTAAATTAACATCATCACGATAATATTCATTCTTTTCAAAAACAACTTTTGTTAAATCATCATTTTCAACGATAACATAAGGTCCAGTACCAATTAAAT
>CAZWZD010000296.1:0-1712 GCA_964638235.1 uncultured Erysipelotrichales bacterium | reverse complement strand
CCAGTCATCACCAGCTGCTTCACAAGCTTCACTAGGATAAATAGAAGCATAATCCATACCTAAATTAGCTACAAAAGGAGCAAATTTATATTGTAATGTAAATGAGAACTGAGTATCACTAATAACTTTTAAACCAGCTAATTCATCAGCTTCACCATTCATTAATTCTTGAGCACCTACGATCATATCATACATATAAGTGCTTGAACCTTGGATCTTAAACATTCTTTCAAATGTATATTTAACATCTTCAGTTGTTAAATCTGTTCCATCACTAAACTTAATACCATCTTTTAATGTAATTGTGTATGTCAAACCATCCTCAGAAATTTCTGGGAAATCAGTTGCTAATACACATTCCTCTTCATTATCATCATTCCAGCGATATAAGCTTTCTAAAACATTATCTGCTACAGAAGAAGCACCAGAGTTAGTATTAGTTTGCATATCAAGTCCTACCTTAGGATTCGTTTGTCCAAAACGGAAAACTTTCTCTTCAGATGAGCTTGAACTGCTACCACTGCCACATCCAACCATTGCAACAGACATTGCTAATGCAAGCAACGCAGAAAGTGATTTTTTCTTAAAATTCATCATTTTTCCCCCTTCTTTATGATAAAAATCACATTATTATCAATAATCAACCATATTTACCTACAATTTATCATTAATAATACGTTGACATTATACCAAAAAGATTTTTATTATTCAAGGCAATATTGTATACAATTTTTCAAAAAAAAGAGAAAAATATTTTGAAAAAAATAATTATTTCATTCATCTTTATGAAAATCATAAATTTTAAAGAATTTTTATTTTTAATTATTATTCTTCAATTAAAAAAACTGCAAGATTGCAGTTTCTATAATAAATCTTCCCATTTTTCAACGTATCTATTTACATGCTCTTCAAGATTTCCTCTTGCATGTTTATCATAGATACCTACGACTTTCATACCACTTTTTTTAGCAGCTTTAGCTGCTAGAATACTATCTTCAAAAACGATGATATCTGATGGATCTGTTTTGATTCTTCTTGAAATCATTGTATAGAACGCTTTATCGCTTTTTGGGATCCTTATATTGTCAAATGTAAAAATATCGACGAAATAATGTTTTATATTTAATCTTTCAAAGCTTTTGGCAATGAGTTCTTTAGTTGAAGAAGAAGCTATATATAATTGATAATTATGACTTTTTAAGACTTCAAATACATCTATGATTCCTTCTTTTAGTTGAACTTCATTAACGTAAAAGTTATATAGATCTTTATGAAATGATTCTAATATTTCTTGAATAGAATCATTTAATTGATAATGATTCTTTGGATAAGATGCTGCTTCTAAGGAAGTCATTGGGTATAATATGTTATTAATATTCTTTGAAGTATCAATTCCTTTAGATTTTAGAAATTGTCTACCTAGATTTTCCCAAGCACCCATGGAATTCAGGATAGTTCCATCAACATCAAATAATGCTACTTTCATAATCGATCACAACCTTTCTAAGCTTATTATATCACAAATTCAATAGATAAAATATCTTTAAGATAATTTCTTTTCATTTTTCTTAAATACGTGTATAATGTTAAAAAGATTAGGGAGAGTAGTATGAATATTAAGGATATTATAATTAAAGCAAATCAAATATATGTAAAAAACAAAGAACAATTACTTCCTCATTTCTTTTTTGTAGGATATATGAGTTTATTAG
>CAZWZD010000295.1:0-2816 GCA_964638235.1 uncultured Erysipelotrichales bacterium | reverse complement strand
GCATAGTACAATAATAAAAATGACTATTTTAGATTTTTTTGAAAACATATAATCACGCTCCTTAACTTTATTATAATATAGTAGTCTAAATAAAGCTATTAAATTTTCTATAAGAAAAGATTTTTAATGAGTAAACTGATGAATTGTTTTATATGGTCTGATTTTGTCTAATCTTTTAAATGAAAGTTAGAAAATAGTATTAAAAATAAAGTTTCTAAAATGAATTTTAGAAAATATTGATTTTTATTAGATAATTAAGTATAATTAAATATAGAATAAGGAGGTATATCATGAATAAGCTTATAAATCGTCCTGAATATTTAAAACAACTTATAGAAAATAAGGATGTTGATTTGGTTAAAATTGTGTCCGGAATAAGAAGGTCTGGAAAATCTTCATTACTTGATTTGTTTCATCAATATTTATTGGATACAGGAGTGGCAGAGAAGAATATTATTCATATGAATTTGGAATCTTTAAGATATAGAACTCTTACAGATTATTTATTATTTTATGACTATGTCTGTGAGCGTATTACAGATAATGGAAAGAGTTATTTGATTTTTGATGAGTTACAGGTAGTGGAGCATTGGGAGAAGGCAATAGAATCTTTTCGTTTGGATTTTGATGTTGATATTTATATTACTGGTTCTAATGTATATTTGCTTTCTACAGAATTTTCTACATTACTTTCTGGAAGATATATTGAAATTCATATGTTGCCTCTTTCTTTTAAGGAATTCCTTACTTTTTATGAATTTGAACAGATAGTTACAATGGATGAGAAATTTCAAAAATATTTGCAGTTTGGTGGAATGCCTATTTTAAGAGAGTATCAGTTTAATGAAGTAAGAATGAATCAAGCATTGGAAGGAATCTATTCTACAGTTGTAGTTCGTGATATTTTACAGAAGAATCTAGGAGTAGATCAGAATATGTTACAAAAGATAATATTATTTCTGTGTTCTAATATTGGAAGCATTACTTCTCCAAATAATATTGGAAATGTGTTGACGCATGAAGGAGGCATTCAAAAAAGCAAAGGGAAAAATATTGCAGGGCAAACAGTAGATAGATACATTAAAATGTTGCAGGAGGCATTTGTATTTTATTCTGTTGGTAGATATGATGTAAAAGGGAAACAACTTTTGAAAACATTGAAAAAAAATTATATTATTGACATAGGATTTCGTAATATGCTTCTTGGTTATCGTGATGTTGATAAAGGTCATATTCTTGAAAATATTGTGTTTTTAGAGTTGATTCGCAGGAATTATCGTGTTTATATTGGAAAGGTAGGAAAAGCAGAGGTTGATTTTGTTGCAGAAAAACCAAATGATAAGCTTTATATTCAAGTAACAGAAAGTATGCATACATCAGAAATACGAGAACGTGAGTTAAGACCTTTAAAGATGATTCCAGATAATTATGAGAAAATTGTATTATCTATGGATAAAAGTTATATTGCATCTTATGATGGAATTAAAGTTTTAAACTTAATTGATTGGCTATTAGCTGATAAATTATAAATCGATGGTATAAAAAAATGCACTGTAAGTGCATTTTTATTTGATTAAGTATCCTTTTTTGTTAAGCTCATTTTCTATTAAGTCTAACACTTCTTTACTATCTGCTTCAATTGTATGATAGTGTTCACCATCGCATAAACGTTTTAAAGGCACAGCTTTTGTCTGATTAACTTTGTTTACAAAGTCTATAACCTCTCTTCTATTATTGATGATAAGCGGAACAGTAACTCGACCATACAATTCATGATCGACCATTACATTTAAGACTTTTCCACCTAAATCAACAATGGTGTTAAGTTCATCAGCAATTTGTTTATTATCATGATGCACATGAACAATTCTTTGTTCTTTTACATTTTTGTTCATCAAGATATATCCTCTATTAGTAGAAATGATATCATGATGATTTGCTCTTAAAAGAGCTATATCTGTAACAATGACTTGTCTGCTTACATGATATTCTTTTGATAACTTTGTGCCTGACAGTGGCTGGTTTGTTGATTGAAGATTTTCTAGAATTTTTTTTCTACGCTCATTTCCATCCATAGATTATTCCTCAATAGTTAGATTTTTTAAAGATATGTCTAATGCATTAACTGAATGAGTCAATGCTCCACATGAAACGTAATCAACACCAGTTTTTGCAATTTCTATTAAACGCTCTTTACTTACATTTCCAGAACACTCACTTAAGGCTCTACCATTTATAAGTGCAACTGCTTCACTCATCATCTCATTTGACATATTATCTAACATAATAATATCAGCTTTTGCTTCTAATGCTTCTTTAACCATTTCTAAGTTTTCTGTTTCAATTTCTATTTTTCTTACAAAAGGAGCATATTCTCTAGCAAGTTCAATAGCTTTTGTTACACTACCTGCTGCATCGATATGATTATCTTTGATTAATATTCCATCTGATAAGTTATAACGATGATTTTTTCCACCACCAACTGTTACTGCATATTTTTCAAAAACTCTCATATTTGGAACTGTTTTTCTTGTATCAAGCAAAGTTGTTTTATAATCTTTTAATATATTAACCATTTCTCTTGTTTTAGAAGCAATACCACTCATTCTTTGTAAATAATTTAAAGCAGTTCTTTCACCAGATAAGATTGCTTTAATATCACCATGAATATATCCAATAAGATCACCTTTTTTAATAAGATCACCATCTTTATAATCCGTTTCTAAGTATGAAGAAGAATTTAATAAAGCAAACACTCTTGCAAAAACATCTAATCCACAAATAACACCATCTTCTTTACAGATAAGTTCTGCTTT
>CAZWZD010000294.1:0-2817 GCA_964638235.1 uncultured Erysipelotrichales bacterium | reverse complement strand
TAGCTGCTTCTTTTTCATTCCTTATTGCTTGAGTCTGTTTTATAGCATCAAACTCTTCATCTTCTAATAAAGTCAAATAAAGAATAAGTAAATGAATAAAATCTAAATCTTCTTTAAAAACATTAATCATAGAAAAAGGATTTAAATCTAACATTCTTAATTCAATATGATTAACACCTTTTTCAGTAAGATTTTCAAGCGTATTAACACCTTTAGGTTTTAATCTTACAGGATAATACAATTCACTTGTTTCCTTTAATAATCCTTGATCAACATATTTCTGAATACTCTTAGTATACCTATCAATCGAAGAATAATCAAGAATAGGAATAAAATCATTCCAATATCCTATTTCACTGCATCTAGCAGAACCTAAATTCTTATATATCATTTCACCAATTAACTCATCTACAAAGAAAGATCCATCCAATATTGGACTAGCAGCTGTTAAATAAACAATCAGCCAACTATACTTAACTACTTTTTTTGCAAGTCTTAAATATATATCATTCTTAAAATCTTGCAATGTATCAAATTGACTATTTTCAAACTGTTCATTTAAATATTCATTTGAAAAAGAATAATTTACATGAATACCAGAAAACAACATTTTCTTCTTCCCATATTTTTTTGCAAGATATTGTCGATAATACTCTTTCCCTTTTAAACTGCCTTCAAAATTTGCGATTGGAATATCATTTTCCCCTTTAACATATGGTGGATTTGAAAATGGCCACAATATTTCACTACCTGATTCTAAAGTATATAAAGATTTAATTGTTTGAGTATGAATGATTTCTAATTCTTTATAAGCTTCATCAACACTATTACAAGGATCTGTAATCATCTCTACCTGATTTTCACAAAAATCTCTATCAATATACGGATTTCCTAAAAAAGGATGTTCAGTATGTGATAAATATCCTTTTAAATCAACCCTTAAGCTCTCTTTTTCTAAGCCAAATCCACCTCGAAATAAACTATCTGATAATTTCATTTTCTTTTTCCCCCTTAAAACAAAAAAATTCATCCAGCAAAGGACGAATTTTACCGTGTTTCCACCTTTCTTTATCTGTATTTCTACAAACCTCAAATCGTTTTAACGTACGCCACGTTATAGCTTTCACTATACAACTCCAAGGTGCATTCATTTATATCTTATAGTTCTTTTCCACCAGCCAAGAACTCTCTAAACATAAAAATATAAACTACTTTCCTCTTCAAAGTCTTACTATTAAATTACATAATCCCAATTCTTATTTTTATTCATTTCAACCAAATCATCCAAAGTATAAGAATCTAAATAATCACATATTACTTTATTTAATCCTTCATATAAGACAACTGTTGGACACTCGGCATATCTAGGACAAAGATTTTTTCCCGTTTCCAAACAGGATACACATGCAATTGGACCTTCAACAACAACTAATATATCTTTAGGAGTATATTCTTTTGGTGACTTTACTAAAGAATAACCACCCTGAGGCCCTCTTGTACTTTTAATCAACCCTGCTTTTGTAAGAGGAGATACAATCTGTTCTAAATATTTCAATGAAATATCTTGTCTTCTAGATATATCCTTTAATGATATTCTACCATCTTCTTTATTTTCAGCCAAGTCTATCATTAATCGTAAAGCATATCTTCCTTTCGTAGAAATTTTCATAATAACACCTCTTAGCCATTATAACACAAAATTCATAGTAAATCTATATGAAAAATAAGTCAGAATTATTAATAAAATCAGCTACTCCATCATCTTCTATATTCTTACAAATATATTCAGCATGCTTTTTTACATCTTCATGAGAATTACCCATCGCAATTGGATGTCCAACAAAATCCATCATTTCAATATCATTAAACCCATCACCAAAAAAATAAGTTTCCTCAACATCAATATTCACTATATCAAGAATCTCTTTTAAAGCAGTAGCTTTAGTATATTTCTTACTAAATATTTCTTTTAAATAAACACGTTTATCATTAAAGCAAAAAAATTCATTCATATCTAAATCAAATTCATCATGATCAGCTTTATTCTTAGATAAAACATGAACTTTCATAGCTTCATCTAAATAATCTTCAATATTATCTACATTAATCAAATATTTATCATTAAATTTAAACGTTTTAGCATAATCAACTAAGAACCCATCATCGTTATAAAAATAAGCATATTTCTTGCTGTAAGCAACAAAAGTACTTCCCTTTTTCTTAACTTGATCAATCATATCTAATAAAAACTTCTTCTCTATCGGATGAATAGCTAACTGCTGATCATGAAAAATAATCTGTGCCCCATCATTTAAAATATAACCATCAAAATCAAACTTCAGCAACTCATCCAACAAATAACAGTACGGTCTACCACTAGCAATAAATATATAATGTCCTGCCTCTTTTAATTTATGTAAAGCCTTTTGTGTTTCTTCATTAATATAATCAATTCCATGAACACAATCAACTAGCGTTCCATCTACATCAAACAATATAATCTTTTTATTCATATAAATCCTCTCATGCTTTATTCATATAATCTTTATAAAGTTTCCTTAAATCCTCTCTAACATCTAATACATTTATAATTGTATCATACATCTGCTCACGCATATTCACCATTCCATCATACATACACCAAGTCACTTCATATCCAAAAAAAGAATATCCCAATGTCTGATATAATTTTTCTGGATCATTAAGATTTCTTATTTCTCCTTTTTCTTGAGCCTTTTTTATAATTGTAACTGCAATTTCTGTCAAAGATGATCGTAAATCAAAACTATGATGATTGTCATTTAAGTTCAATATAAT
>CAZWZD010000293.1:0-2822 GCA_964638235.1 uncultured Erysipelotrichales bacterium | reverse complement strand
CCTAAAAGTTAAAAATAAATAGACTATTAAAGAAAATACAGATAAAGATATATTCAATATTCTAATTACCTGATAATATAAATCAATCTGATAAACCCCTGAAGACATTGATACTTGACCATATATATATAATACCAAATGATCTAACATATAAGCAAGCAGCCAAATAATTAATACTTTTTTTATAGAACCGCAAGGGCTTGAATCATCCAATACATATCGTGTATCTTTAATAGCATCATTTAT
Organism: uncultured Erysipelotrichales bacterium; assembly: GCA_964638235.1. Taxonomy (GTDB): domain Bacteria; phylum Bacillota_I; class Bacilli_A; order Erysipelotrichales; family Coprobacillaceae; genus MGBC113645. Next base: position 2,576 of record CAZWZD010000293.1, on the reverse strand, counting down.
TAAATTCAGATCATTTTTTTTATTCATTTGCTTCACCTTTCCTTTCGTTTATTTAAACCAATTGTAGTTAAAACATCTTAAGTAATTGCTGATATTATTTTAAGATTAATCTCCTTGCTTGTCAATATATTTATTGTTAAAGAATTTAATCTACAAATAATTTCTGTGATTCTACCGAATTAACATCTACAATTTTATAAAAATATTCTTTCTGACTTAACTCTCCTCTTTCAACAGTATCTGAAATCTTGCCATCTTTAATATATAATAATTTAGAAGAATAAGAAGCAATCATAGGATCATGAGTAACCATGAGTATAGATACTCCTTCTTCACTATTTAAATTTTTAAATAATTCTAATAATTCATGTGAATTCTTACTATCTAAGTTTCCAGTAGGCTCATCTGCAACTATAAGTTTAGGATTAGTTATTAATGCTCTTGCGATTGCTACTCTTTGTCTTTGCCCTCCTGAACATTCACTAGGATATTTATGAAGAAGATGGGAGACATCTAGTTTTTGAGATATTTGTGTTACTTTATGATTGATTTCTTGTTTATTTACATGCATTAGAGTTAATGGTACAGCAATATTCTCTAATACAGTTAATGAATCTAGGAGATTAAATTCTTGAAATATGAATCCTAGATTTTGGTATCTAAACTTACCAACTTCACTTTCTCTCATAGCTTTCACTTCTTTACCATTGATATAGACATTCCCTTTAGTAGGTATATCTATTGTTGATAAGTTATTTAAAAAAGTTGATTTCCCGCTTCCACTAGGCCCCATAATACAAACAAAGTCTCCCTCATTCATGCTAAGCGATACATCATTCAATGCAGTTACTGGATGACTCGTACCTAGTCCATATATTTTAGTAATATTTTTTGCTACTAAGATTTCTTTATTCATAATGATTCCTTCCTTTAATTATATTTCATACCTTCATCTAATAAGCTTAATGCTTGTTTTTTATAATTATAATATGTTATTAAACATATAATTATTGGTGGTATTATTTCTATTGATAAAACTACTAAAGCAAATAAGAAAGTTATATCATTATGTATATAACATCTTATTAACATTATCATAACATATATTAATGGTATAAGAATAATAAGAACATAATATAATATCACTTCATTTCTTATTATTTTATCTAATTTATTTCTTGTATAACCAAGTTTATAGAGATTATAAAAGAAGATCTTTCTATTCATTGCTTCACTAGCATATTTATATAATAAACCAATAGATAATAATATAATAATAACAATATAACCTATAATAATCATAATAAAATCTTTTATACTCTTTTGTTGAGAAATCATTAATGCACTCATTACTGCAGAAGATAAGCTATATAATGAAACAAGAGAAATAGATTTCTTTAAAGAATAACTTAAATTAGATATAGATATAAGCTTAATCTGATGATCTAAGTATTTCTTAGCCTTTAACTTAGAAAACAAATCAGGAATAACATGAGTCATCATACCACCTGCACCAGCTATACCTATTAAGCAAGGAAATATAAAGACTCCTACAGAATATTCAGAAGCAATCATAAGTCCTAAGCCAAATAAATATATAAATAAATAAAATAGTTTAGGAAACTTTAAAATCCTTGTATCTTTATGAGCATTAACTGTTTGAATTACAAGCATCTCCTGTACATCATTACGATGAACAAACCCAGAAGAATAGAGTAATACAGCAAATAACATAGCTAATATACTAAAAAACGTATTATAGAATGGTTCCTTAGTAACAGCATATATAGAAGCATTAATACTTAATTGGGTATACATAATATAATGTGTTAATACAGAAAATAAATATCCTATTATTAATCCTAAAGGAGCAACAATCAATACGATCATCAACGTTTGATATAACAAATATAATGTCAAATCAAAGAAATTCATACCAGAAGTAGACATAATAGCCAGTTCTTTTCTTTTGCCTGCTAAAAAATAATTATTCGCAAATATAATCATCGCACAGCAAAACAAAATAACTAAAAAAGCTAATAAAGTAGATACCGGTACATACATCTGCTGCCAGCTGCTCCCTCCTCTTACTGCTTCATTACTTGCAAGTAAACTATTACTCATAATATCAAAGAAAATAAAACATACAGCAACAGTAAACATCAATGTCATCGCATAAACAATAGCTTTCTTATACTCTTTTCTCAGCATCTTCAATGAAAACAAAAAAACGCCCATAATTTCACCTCCATGAGTATTGTAACATAATTAATAAAAAATAACAGTTAAAACTGTTATTTCACATAATATATATAATTATCCTTTCGACCTTTAGCTTTTGGATATTGACCTTCATGATAACCTAATAGACAATGACCTATTCCTTCATAATCACCTTCAATACCCCATTTATTTAATAAAGCTTTTCCTTCTTCACTTTCAAATACTTCTTTAGCTCTATGAATCCAACAAGAATCTACGCCAACACTATAAGCTGCATTCATTAAATTACCCATTACTAAACTACCATCATATTGATATGTTCCATATGACTTATTAGCCAATACAATGATAAC
>CAZWZD010000292.1:0-2825 GCA_964638235.1 uncultured Erysipelotrichales bacterium | reverse complement strand
TTAATAATTCTTGTTTAACCTCTGGCAATAAAACTTGTTCTTTATATTCATCTAATGATTCATATCCTAAACTAACAGCATATTCTTCCATTGTTCCATCAACATACGAAGAATATGTTTCAATTCTTTCTTCTAATAATTCATTTATTTCATCTTCATCAGTAACTTCTTTATCTGCAATCGCAGTTAATGCTTCATCCAATACTTCATCAGAACCACTATTTTCTAATAAATATTCATAAAAATCTTGTTTAGTAATTTTTAATTTATCATCTGAAACAATAGTTTTACTAGAATCACTTACCTTTGAAGAATAGCTAGCAGAAGGAGAAACAAATGCATAAACAAGAACACAGGCAATAACAACGATGACACATACTAATATTAATATATATTTTTTGTTGAATACGAATTTTTTCTTAGTATTTGCTTTTTTCATTATGAATTACCTCTGCTTTCTTCTCTTGTGTTTTTAGCATCTTTTATAAATTCTTCTATTTCTTTTTGAATATCTTCATCATCATATGTCAATTCATAAGTTTCAAATGCATCATAAATGATATAATTATCATATGCTAGTAAAGGAGAATCCAATGTAACAGTACTTAATTCTTCTTTAATTGTTTCTTTATCAGTACTTGTGCATTTTAAGAAGTAATATCCATCAGTTCCAGTGATTTGTCCACTGACTTCTCCACTTTTTAAAGAAAACGCTGCTTCTTCAACATCATCTCCATAGCTGCTTGCAAGGTCACTTGATGTATCAACAATTCCCAAGCTTCCTTTGGCACTGGCACTATCTTCATCATCGGAATATGATTCAGCAATATCTTCAAATGATTTATCAGTTTTAAGCAATGCTTTCACTTCATCAAGTTTTTCAGATTCTTCATCTGTAAGATTATCCATATCACTTACAGATACTTTGATCATCTCAAGATAACGAGGCGTTGCATATTTGTAATAATCTTCAAATACAGCATCAAAATTATTTTTTACATAATCTTTCACAAGATTTGAATACTGTAGGGCTTGCATCATACTTTGCTTATATTCATCTAAGCTTTCATAACCACTTGATGCTAATGCACTTTCTAAATATGTTTCATATTCATCACCATATGATGATTCGTATGAAGCTTCAATTTCTTCAATTTTGTTATTTGCATATTCTTTAATATCACTATCAATAGGAAAATATGTGTCAATAAGTTTCTGTAATACAAAATTGAATGTTAAATTTTGGCCTGCTGGAGTTGCAAGCAAGTTTGAATATAAATCATCAGCAGTTATATTATAATCTTTAATAGATGCAACAACATAGTTTCCATCATCGTCCTTTACTGCGTTAGATGAAGAACATCCAGTGAAAATAATTGTACTAGCTAATAATAATCCAGTTAGTTTTTTTAGTTTCATATATACCTCCTTGATAACATTTATATTATACATATTCTTGTGAATTTTTCAATATTTGTGGGCTATATCACAAAATTTATTTTTATTTTTACATAATATATAATGTGCTTAAAGGAGAATTAAGATGGATAAAAAATTATGGCTTGTATTGCTTATTATTCTTGTTTTAGTATTAAGGAGGGATAATTTATGTTAGCTAATCAAAGTTCTTTTACTTTAATTCTAGTATTATTTATTTTATTAGTTATCATTTGTGGTATCTTTTAAAATAGCCCATTTATTTGGGCTTTACATATTTATAAAATTTTATAAACTGTTCATAATATAAAAGAAAAAAATTATCGTATAACTTGAGTTTATCTTATATTTTATATAAAATAGTACAAGTAGGAAGGAGCGAGAGAGTATGTCTACACTAGTAATAAAAGATTTATATGTAAAAATAGGAGAAAAAATCATATTAAAAGGTATTGATCTTACATTGAATACAGGTGAAGTTCATGCAATTATGGGACCTAATGGTAATGGAAAATCAACTCTTTTATCAGCTATTATGGGACATCCAAAATATGAAGTTATACAAGGAAGTATTACATTGGATGGGGAAGATGTATTGGCTATGTCAGTTGATGAAAGAAGCAAGAAGGGACTTTTTTTAGGAATGCAGTATCCTGCTGAGATTCCAGGAGTTACAAATTCTGATTTTTTAAGATCAGTTATGAATGCAAGAAGAGAGAAACCTTTGTCACTGTTTCAATTTATAAGAATATTAGATAAGAATATTAAAGAGTTAGATATGGATGAGAATTTAGCTCATCGTTATTTAAATGAAGGATTTTCTGGAGGAGAAAAGAAACGTAATGAGATATTGCAAATGAAACTGTTAGAACCAAAATTTGCATTATTAGATGAAATTGATTCAGGATTGGATGTTGATGCATTGCGAGTAGTTGCAGATGCTATCAATTCATTAAAGAGTGAATCTTTTGGTGCAGTTATGGTATCACATTATGAAAGATTATTTGAATTAGTTCCACCAACTCACGTACATATTTTGGTTAATGGTAAGATTGTTGAAAATGGTGGATATGAATTGGTTGAAAAGATTGATAGAGAAGGTTATGAATGGTTAAAAGAATTAGGTATTGAAGAGGAAAAACCTGAAGAAAAGAAGCCAATTCTTTTAGAAAATTGTGCAAGAAAGGGACAGCATCATGAATAAGTATGATATTGATAGTCTTTACTATGTTGTTTTTAAGGATGATGAAATCATTGAATCACATTTAGATGATGAAATAGAATACAATGATCATACTTTTATCTTTTCTAATCAAGATTTAAAACAAATACATATAGTATATATGTTAAGTAAAGATATTTCTTTTTCAATTAAATATTTATTAGAA
>CAZWZD010000291.1:0-2826 GCA_964638235.1 uncultured Erysipelotrichales bacterium | reverse complement strand
TTAAAAGAAAGTGGCTTTGGTAGAGATGAAAGGCATTTGATTATAGAACAAATTGATACATTAGATATTTATAGTGATATTTCCTCTCTTGAAATATTTATAAATCAAGGAGAAGGTGCTATGACAACGCGTGTGTATGATGGAAATGAAGATACTCATCTTAAAGTTTCATGTAAGATGGTAATGGACTATTATGAAATGAAAGCTTATAAAATTATTAATCATGAAAAAATGTAATTGAAAGTTATCAATTACATTTTTTAACAAATATGGACATTTTTATAAAGATAAACTATAATAAAGTTAAGAAAAGAATAGAGGGGGAGCTTGTAAACAGGCTGAGAGTAAGTTGTAAACTTAGACCCATGGACCTGATTTGGATAATGCCAACGTAGGAATATTTTTATTAAAAACGGCAGAAGAATAGGGTTCTTCTGTTTTTTCTTAGAAAGGTAATCATATATGTTTAAAGAAATATTTGAAAATGTTAGAGAAGTTAAACCATTAATTCATAATATTACGAATTATGTAACAGTTAATGATGTTGCTAATATTGTGCTGGCTTGTGGAGCAAGTCCAATTATGGCTGATGATGAAAATGAAGTAGAAGAAATAACAGCAATTTGTTCAGGATTAAATATTAATATGGGAACCCTGAATACAAGAACAATTCCTTCTATGAAGAAAGCAGGAAAGAAATCTAACCAATTATCACATCCTGTATTACTTGATCCAGTTGGAGTTGGAGCTAGTCAATTGAGAATGAATACAGCTTTTGAATTGCTAGATTGTGTAAAATTTGACGTAATAAGAGGAAATATTTCTGAAATAAAGATTTTAGCTAATCATCAGGGAACAATTCATGGGGTAGATGCTAATATTGAAGATACAGTAACTCCAGAGAATTTATCTGAATGTATTGAGTTTGTCAAAGAATTTGCTAAAAAGACTAATACTATTATTGCTGTAACAGGAGCAATTGATTTAGTAAGTGATGGTAATAGATGCTTTGTCATTAGAAATGGAACTTTAGAAATGAGTGGTATTACAGGAACGGGATGTCAATTGTCAGCATTGACAACTGCTTTTCTTTCAGCAAATCAAAATAATAAGCTAGATGCTGTAGCGGCAGCTACTTGTGCAATGGGATTAGCTGGAGAAATAGCTAAAAAGAATATGTTAAAAAATGAAGGGAATGCAACTTATAGAAATCGTATAATCGACGCTATTTATCAAATGAATGGTGAAATATTAGAAAGAGGAGCAAAATATGAAATTCGATAGAACAAATTTATTATTATATGCTATAACAGATCGCTGCTGGCTAAAAGATAAGAGTTTAGCTTTTCAGGTTGAAGAGGCTTTAAAAGGTGGAATTACTCTTTTACAGCTAAGAGAAAAAAACTTAGATAGGCAAGCGTTTAAAGAAGAAGCGTTAGTTATTAAAGAATTATGTCAAAAATATCAAGTTCCATTAATTATTAATGATGATGTAGAATTAGCTAAAGAAATTGATGCTGATGGTGTTCATATTGGACAAGATGATTGTGATATTATAAAGGCACGTCAAATATTAGGAAAGGATAAAATTATTGGTGTTTCTGCACATAATGTAGATGAAGCTAAATTGGCTTTTGAAAAAGGTGCAAATTATTTAGGAGTAGGAGCTATTTTTTCAACAAATACAAAATCAAATACTTCTCAAGTTTCTTATAATACACTTAAAAATATTTGTAATTCTGTTAATATACCAGTAGTAGCAATCGGTGGAATAACAATGGATAATGTTATTGAATTAACTGGTAGCCACATTGATGGAATTGCTGTAGTAAGTGCAATATTTGCTGAAGAAGATATCAAACAATCAACACAGCAATTAAAAACAAAAATTCAAAGATTGGTTTCTCAAAAAATGCATACAGCTTTAACAATTGCAGGCAGTGATTGCAGTGGTGGAGCAGGTATACAAGCTGATATCAAGACTATGTTAGCTAATCATGTTTATGCCATGTCAGCAATAACTGCATTAACAGCTCAAAATACTACAGCAGTTAGTGATATTATGAATGTTACACCATCTTTTTTAGAAGAACAGTTAGATATGATTTTTACTGATATTTATCCTGAAGCAGTAAAAATAGGAATGGTTTCTCAAAAAGAAATAATATTGAGCATTGTCAAAAAGTTAGAGTTTTATCATGCAAGAAATATTGTAGTTGATCCCGTTATGGTTGCTACAAGTGGAGCAAAGCTTATTAGTGATGAAGCAATTGAAACACTTCAAACATATCTATTTCCAATAGCTACTATATTAACTCCTAATATTTATGAAGCTGAAATATTATCTAAGTGTAATATTAAAAATGAGAATGATATGATCCATTCAGCAAAAATTATATCTGAACAATATCAATGTGCTGTCTTGTTAAAAGGTGGTCATCATATTAATGATGCTAATGATTTATTATACAAAGATGGTCATTATACATGGTACAAAGGTAAACGTATTGATAATCCTAATACCCATGGTACTGGTTGTACACTATCAAGTGCAATTGCTTCTTTTTTAGCTAAAGGTGAAGATTTAAATACTGCAGTACAATTAGCTAAAGAATACATCAGCAATGCTCTAGCAGCTCAACTAGATTTAGGAAGTGGACAAGGTCCAATGGATCATGGTTTTATGTTAAAAGATTAAAGCAGAATTTCACAATTCTGCTATTTTTATATACTATCAAGTAATATTATTAATAACATCAATGATTAAATATTTTTCGCTCTTTTTAAGAAAAATGTTGTTTTTGCTATTATATTGATATGTTAGAA
>CAZWZD010000290.1:0-2843 GCA_964638235.1 uncultured Erysipelotrichales bacterium | reverse complement strand
CTGCTAACGATATAAAAATCTGGTTTTATAATACCATTCAATGGTTTTAATAAACCTGAAATAGGTCTTCCTGAACATATACCAAATAGATTTCCTTTCTTTTGAAAAGCTTTAATAGACTCTATATCTTCTTTTTTAAATTTAATATCTTGATAATATAAAGTATTATCAAAATCACTAGCTAAAACTTTAATCATTTAACTATCTTAATGGTGTTGCCATTTTCTTCCAAGTATAAGCTTTTCCCTTTAATGTAATAGACATTTGATATATATTCTCAGGCCATGTTCCACCACCAAAACCACCATCTCCAATAGCATGAACATCACATCCCGTTTGTTTCATCATTAATGTAATTTGTCTAATTGTATCTCTGTCTGCAGCTTCAACATTACTATCAAGGAAAACCATGGCTAAAGCATTGTGTCTATGCACATATTCAACGAGCTTTCTAACTATTTCAACTGTTATTCCATGTCTTGATCCTGGAGCTGGTAAATCTATAATATCAGCTCCTGCCTCTATTAATTCCTTAATGACAGTCTTAGCATCATAACTTGCTAATGGATCCCCTAATACCTTTTCCTCAATACCATCTTCCCATTTGCCTGCAAAAATCAACATATCTTCACCACAAACTTGACGGCATTCTTGAGTAGCTCTAATAACATCATGAATAGATGTTCCTGTCCCTGGGTTCCCTCCTAAAATAATAAAGTTAGCTCCCATTTTTTTGGCTTTTAGAGCATTTTCTTTAGAATACATCATAGATGCACTTTGAGCTATGATAGGATCACTATAATCAATATCTTGTTTAGGACATCCCATATAGATACCAACTGGTCTATTTCCTACTAATGACTTTAACTTCTTTAATGTACATCCCTGCATTCCATTTACTTTTTCTATATTATTAAAATCAAATCCATTCAATAAAACCATATCAGCTCCAAATGCAAACATTAATTCAGTACTTGTACATCCTTCTATTAAGATAGGACTAGGTAAATATGTTTGACCCATTAATACTCTACCTTCTGATTTATAAATAGCTTCTTTTAATTGTCTGCCATTATAAGTAGCTATTTGACTAGGCATAGCTGATATAAGTCTTGTTACATCATTCATAGTCTTACTCCTTTCCATATTTTTTCTTATCTTCTTCAATATTTCCTTTAAATTGTAATGACTTATTCGTATATTGCATGATTTCAAACTTATTACCATCAGGATCATGGATCCACATTTGCCAAGTTTCTGATTGACCTTTATTAGGTTCAATATCAATTTCAATTCCAGCTCTGACAAGTTCTTCTCTAGCTTTAAATATATCATCTACCATTAATGCAAAATGAGAATAACCTAATCTTGTATCAGGTAATTCATGTTCTAATTGATGATCAGCTTTAGGAAATAATTCTAGATACTGTCCAGGAGCTAATTCTATAAATATATAAGCTATCCCAGAAGGATCCGTTTTAGCCTTCATGCTCCAGTATTCTCTATCTTTTTTACCTTTATAAGCTTCATATCGCATAATAATTTTTGCTTTTAACCCCAGTTTATTTTCATAAAAATCTCTCATTTCATCCATTTTATCCGTATAAAAAGATAAATGCATAATTTCATTAAATTTCATAGTTTCTTTCCTGCCATTTCTTTTCTTATATCTTCTCTTACTTTAGCTATATCAATAGAATCTTGTAATGTCATTCTTTGACTCATTGTTAGATGATGATTTAAACAGTTATGTACTTCTTGAATTTCTGTATAGAAATCATCATAGATATACTCTTTTTTAATCATATATGACTTATCTTTCAAAGTAATAGCAGCCCTTTTTGGACGATAGAATGGAATACATTCTATCGTACCTAAAGTCCCTGTTATAATCATCGTTGATGGCTTGCTTTCATTCATTGCGATTTCAATATAACCACTTTTATCATTTTTAAAATGAATAGTTATCTTATCATGAAGGTCTATATCATCTTTAAACTGAACATCGCATTCTATTGATTGAATAGGATCATCAATATAATCTAATATACTTGCTATATTATAACTTCCTACATCATTTAAAATTCCACCTTGATCTTTATCAAACAAATATCTCGTATTATTTAATCCACTAATATCATAACAAAAACTATTTTCTATTGATTTGATATCACCTATGATTCCTTGAGATATGATATCTTTGATTTTTAAAGTCATAGGAATAAACCTCGTTTTCATAGCTTCCATAAAAAATACTTTATGACTTTTAGATATTTGAGCTAATTCAATCATTTCATCTAATGATAAGGTCGCTGGTTTCTCACAAAGCACAGCTTTGTGAAGGATCATAGCTTCTTTGGCATAGCGATAATGATCTTTATGCCACATAGCCAAATAAACAACATCAATATTTTTATCATTTAATAAATCTGTATAGTTATCATAGATCATAATATCAGGATATTTTCTCTTCATAGCAATTCTTTTATCTTTACTATGAGTTGCAATGGCGTATATCCTGCCATCATGACTAAAAGCTAAACTTTGTAAAAAACGTTGAGCAATATTTCCTGCTCCTAAAATACCCCAGTTGATCATGAGTTCCTCCTACTAAAAAAAGAATTATTTTTATCATATATAATTGAGGAGAATAGAACAAAACCAGTACCAATCATGATTCTTTTGCTGATAATAAATAATTCTTTTTTTACACTTATTGTCTTTCTTCTATGTCTTTTAACATGTCTATTCTTATTTGATGTCTGCCTCCTTCAAATTCTGCTGATAGCCAGGCATCTACGATCATTTTAGCTAATTCTATACCTACTACTCTAGCTCCAAAT
>CAZWZD010000289.1:0-2850 GCA_964638235.1 uncultured Erysipelotrichales bacterium | reverse complement strand
TATAAAGGATTGACGCCCCAGCATCATGGAAAAAACAGGCATGCTTACACCGTTACCGTTAGATACCGTTCTTATAAAGGATTGACGCCCATAAACTAATTCTTTATTATTCATTTTTTTTACTCCTTTTTTGTTAGATACCGTTCTTATAAAGGATTGACGCTTTTTTGTCATCTTTGTTTCCTCTTTTCTTTTAAGTTAGATACCGTTCTTATAAAGGATTGACGCTTTGCTGAAACTCCTCTTAGATTAGATTTAAATGAAAATGTTAGATACCGTTCTTATAAAGGATTGACGCCTAATAGCTTGGTCAATAGCTGTATTATCTGCTTTTGTTAGATACCGTTCTTATAAAGGATTGACACTATAATTTTGGATTTGATAGTGTATTGAGAGATGAAAAGTATTTATTGATGAATGAGAATTTCATCTCACAAAAACAAAAAAACTAGTTAGTCAAAATATAGACTAACTAGTTTTATTAATTTTAAATGTTTAAAAGTATTTTTTATGTCTTAAAATGATTTCATTAATGGAATAAGAATTCTAATAATGGTCTTATCTGTAATAAAACGGGTGCAAGAATCATTGAAATAACTGACATAAGTTTAATCAAAATATCCATTGCTGGACCAGCAGTATCTTTGAATGGATCTCCTACAGTATCACCTGTAACTGCTGCTCTATGAGCACCACTAGATTTACCACCATAATGGTCAGCTTCAATATATTTTTTTGCATTATCCCAAGCACCACCGGAATTAGCCATAAAGACCGCTAACATGATGGATGATAGTAATGCACCTATTAACATTCCACCTAATCCTTTAGTCCCTAGCAAGATACCTACAATAATAGGTGAAACAACAGCAATAATACCTGGAACAATCATTTCTTTTAAAGCAGCTTGAGTAGAAATATCAACACATCTTGCATAATCAGGCTTACATTTTCCTTGTAATATCTTTGCATTTTCTCTGAATTGATGACGAACTTCATCAATCATTTGATTAGCAGCTTTACCAACAGAAGCAATAGTAATAGAGCTAAATAGATAAGGCAACATTGCACCAAATAATAGTGAGATGATAACTCCCGGCTCTAAAATTGAAATACTATCTAATTGAGCAAGCTGAGAATAAGCGACAATCATTGCTAAAGAAGTAAATGCAGCAGAACCAATACAGAACCCTTTACCAACAGCAGCAGTTGTATTACCAACTGAATCTAATTGATCAGTAATATCTCTAACTCGTGTTCTCATTTTACTCATTTCAGCAATACCACCAGCATTATCAGCAATTGGACCATATCCATCAACAGATACTGTAATACCAGTTGTTGAAAGCATTCCAACAGCACCTAATGCGATACCATACATACCATAGAATAAGTAACTAGCAGCAATTCCAGCTACTAACAATAATATAGTAGAAGCGGTAGACTGCATTCCAATTGATAAACCAGCAATGATATTAGTAGCATGACCAGTTTGAGATTGTTCAGCAATCTGTTGTACAGAATGATATTGATCGCTTGTATAAATTTCAGCAATCTTACCAATAATAACACCAACAATCAAACCACTTAATATAGATAAAAATGGAGAATAATCATTAAATATAAAGATACTTAAAGCTAATGAACCAACTAATACAATTCCTGTAGCTACGTAAGTAGCGATATTTAAAGCTTTTGAAGGATTTTTCCATTCTTTAGATCTGACATAGATTTGTGCTATCATTGATGATATAATACCAACTCCTGCAATCAATAATGGAAAAATAACAGTAGAAATTGTTAAATCACTATTTGCTGATGCAACAGTACTTATTCCCAATGAGATAGCAGAAACTATTGCACCAACATATGATTCACACAAATCACTACCCATACCAGCAATATCACCAACGTTATCACCAACATTATCAGCAATAACAGCAGGATTTCTAGGATCATCTTCAGGAATACCTGTTTCAACTTTACCAACTAAATCAGCACCTACATCAGCAGCTTTTGTATAAATTCCACCACCAACACGAGCAAATAAAGCAATCAAAGAACATCCTAAACTATATCCAGTTACAACATGAGCAGCTTCTTCAATACTGCCAGTAACAACATAAAAAATAGTAAATATAGCAGTTAATCCCAAAAGACCAAATCCTACTACACATAATCCTAATACACTACCACCACTAAATGCTATTCTTAAGGCTTTAGGCATTCCTTTATCATTAGCAGCTTGAGTTACTCTAGCATTTGCAGCAGTTGCTGTCATCATTCCACAAAAACCAGCAACACCAGAACATAATGTTCCAATCAAGAAACAAAAGGCTGCTCCCATACCAACACCATCTGCATTCGCAAGTGAAGGAATAAATCCTAAACATCCTAAAATAACTGCAATTATAATTACAAATATAATTATAATCTTATATTCTCTCTTTAAAAAAGCCATTGCACCTTCATGAATGAAACTTGCCAACTCTTTCAATATAGGTATATTTATTTCCTCTTTCTTAATATTTTTATACATTATTCTTGCATATAATAACGCCAATAAAGCAATAACAATAATGACGAGCAAAAATTGTATAATATTATTTTCATTAATCATGATACAATCCTCCCTCCTTATAAATATTCCAAAATATGTTGAAATATGTATCCGACTATTAAAAATAAATACGCTTAATTTTAACATTTATTTATTAATATTACAATGTTAAATTATTAACATATTTTACCATAATTTTATATTGACACACATTTTTATATCATTAAAATAAATATAGATAGTGTAAAGAATTTATGAAAAAATCATCAAATTCACACTATAAGGGTACA
>CAZWZD010000288.1:0-2884 GCA_964638235.1 uncultured Erysipelotrichales bacterium | reverse complement strand
TGAAGTTTTTTTATTAACAGAATATTTTAACATGATTGCAATTTGTGAAAATAATAGTATAATATAGACAATTTGGGAGGTAATTATGAAAAAATTGAATAAAGGGAATCAATTAGCCATAAAGATGGTTATTGCATTAATTTGTGGTTTATTAGCTGGTTTGGGTTGTATTTTTTTAAGAAAAAATTTGATTGCTAGTTGATAAAGCGAATTGTGGACTACAATTAATAATATCTTTTTTCAAGATATAACTGCTGAAGGTGCAGAAAGTGCTATTGGTATTTTCTATATTATTGGTCAATTATTTGTAAATTCATTACAATTAATTATTGTTCCTATGGTATTTACTTCTATTACTTTAGCAATCTGTGTTATAACTGATACTAAAAAATTAGGTAGAATTTCTTCTAAAACTATTGGTACTTTTTTTATAACAACTGTTTGTGCTTTAATATTTGCAGGTATTATTGGTTCATTTGTTTATAGAATGGGTGCTTTTAATGTAGTAGATACTGCTAATATAGCTGTTCAGGAAGGAACAGCTGGAACGAATCCTTTAAATATTGTTTTATCTATTGTTCCAAGTAATTTATTTACAGCTTTTTCTAATAATGGAGGTGTTTTATCTATTGTATTTTTAGCTGTTTGCATAGGTTTGGTAATGAATAAGCTAAAAGATAAAACAAAAACATTAAAAAGATTATTACTTGAAATTAATGATATTATTTCTATTTGTTTAAGTTTTGTTATTAATAAATTTGCTCCTTATGCAATATTTTGTTTATTAACAAGGACATTTGCTGCTTATGGAATAGATTATTTAAAACCAGCTTTAGCTTATGTTGTTACTGTTGTGATTGCTCTGTTTACATACTTGTTATTAGCATATCCTATTTATTTAATTGTAATGGGAAGAGTCAATCCAAAACCATTCATGAAAAAGATTGTAAAGGTTGCTTTATTTGGTTTTTCTACATCTTCCAGTGCTGCTACATTACCATTAAATAAAGAAACAACAGTAAATGAATTAGGAGTTAGTGATCAAATTGCATCATTTACTTTACCATTAGGTATGACTATCAATATGGATGGTACATCCATTATGCAAGTTATTGCTGCTATTTTTATAGCTGCTAGTTCTGGTTATGATGTTACATTTAGTTCTATGGCTATAATTGCAATTTTTGCTTTAATAGCTTCTATTGGAACACCTGCTGCACCTGGAGCTGGAGCAGTTATCTTATTTACTATTTTAACTGGTATGGGGTATACAAATGATGGAGCTTTATTAGCTTATTCCTTAATTCTTTCAATCAATAGACCAATTGAAATGTTAGTTACTTCATTAAATGTTGTTGGAGATTCTTCTACATCAGTTATTGTAGCTAAAAAAGAAAATATGTTAAATGAAACTATATATAATAATCATTAATTGAATAAATATTTTGAATCATATGTGCAAAAGTGATATGATAATATCGAAAATAATAAAAGGAGGATAAAAATATGTTAGATAGTAGAGTTGCTGAATTATTAAATGATCAAATTAATAAAGAAATGTATTCAGCATATTTATATTTAGATTTTTCTAATTTTTATGCAAACAAAGGATTAAATGGATATGCAAATTGGTATCATATTCAAGCTCAAGAAGAAATGGATCATGCAATGGGAATTTTAAATTATTTACAAGATAATGATTACAAAGTTACATTATCTGCAATTGCTAAACCTGATAAGGAATTAAAGAAATTAGATGATCCACTTCGTTATGGTTTAGAACATGAAATTTATGTTACAAATCTTATTCATACAATTTATGATGCTGCTCATGAAGTTAAAGATTATCGTACAATGAAATTCTTAGATTGGTATGTAAGTGAACAAGGTGAGGAAGAAAAGAATGCTAATGATTTAATTTCTCAATTTGAATTATTTGGTAGTGATCCTAAATCATTATATTCATTAAATAATGAATTAGCCCAAAGAACTTACACACAAAGTTCAATTTTATCAGAAGAGTAAACACCTAATCATAGGTGTTTTTTTTATAAATGCAAATTTTATTATTGAACTTATTTAATGATATGTTATAATTCTTTTTGTAAATCGATGATAAGGATAAGTATATAGTATTGATGCATAGAGAGCTAGTGGCTGGTGTAAACTAGAGTGATGTATTATAGAAATCTACCTTTGAGAGGAATAAATATTCTCGGCAAAAACCGTTATCTTTTGAGGTATTTTAAATACGAAATAGGGTGGCACCACGATTTATTCGTCCCTTGAATGGTGTTCTTTTATTATAAGGAGATAGAG
Organism: uncultured Erysipelotrichales bacterium; assembly: GCA_964638235.1. Lineage (GTDB taxonomy): Bacteria > Bacillota_I > Bacilli_A > Erysipelotrichales > Coprobacillaceae > MGBC113645. The sequence continues at coordinate 565 of CAZWZD010000288.1, read as the reverse complement.
AAAATGATTGATATTCAAAAATTAAGAGATAATCCAGAATTAGTTAAAGAAAATATGAAAAAAAAGTTTCAAGATGATAAATTACATTTAGTAGATGAAGCTTATAAATTAGACAAAGACTTTAGAGAAGCATTAACAAGAGCAAGTGAATTAAGAGCAAAAAAAAATAAATTATCAAAAGAAATCGGTGCTTTTATGAGAGAAGGAAAAAAAGACTTAGCTCAAAGAAATAAAGAATTAGTTAGTCAATTAGCTGCTGAATTAAAAGAGTTAGAAGAAAAAGAGAATTTATTACAGCCTAAATTAAAAGAAGTCATGATGAAAATCCCTAACTTTATTGATGATTCAGTACCTTTAGGTAAAGATGATAGTGAGAATGTTGAGATAGAAAAGTTTGGTGATCCATTTGTACCTGATTATGAAATTCCTTATCATGCAGATATTATTACTAAATTAGGTGGATTGGATAAAGCTGCTAGTGGTAGAACAAGTGGTAATGGTTTCTATTATCTGATGGGAGATATTGCAAGATTATCTAGTGCTATGTTAAGTTATGCAAGAGATT
>CAZWZD010000287.1:0-2903 GCA_964638235.1 uncultured Erysipelotrichales bacterium | reverse complement strand
GCACCTAGTCCTACAGGCTATATGCACATAGGAAATTTAAGAACTGCACTATATAACTATTTAATTACAAAACATAATGATGGTGATTTTTTACTAAGAATTGAAGATACTGATCAGCAGCGAGAAGTTGAAGGAGCTGTCGATATGATTTATAACGTCATTGAAGCTACTGGACTAAAATATGATGAAGGTCCTGATAAGCCAGGAAATGTTGGTCCATATGTTCAATCCCAAAGACTTTCAATTTATAAAGAATATGCTGATAAGTTAGTAGAATTAGGTGGTGCTCATTATTGTTTTTGTAATGAAGAAACAATTGAAGTAGCCAAAGCAAATAGTGATATGGGTGAAGAGTTTGGATATATTGATCCTTGCAAAGAATTAACAATCGAAGAAGCTAGAGTGAGAATAGCTAATGGTGAACCTTATGTTGTTAGACAATCAATTCCATCAACTGGTATTACTTCTTTTGAAGATGAAGTTTATGGACATATTGAAGTTGAAAACGCAGGTTTATCTGAAGGAGTATTATTAAAAAGTGATGGTTATCCAACTTATAACTTTGCAAATATCATCGATGACCATTTAATGGGTATTACTCATGTAGTAAGAGGTAATGAATATTTATCTAGTACACCTAAATATAATCTTATTTATCAAGCTTTTGGTTGGGATATTCCTACATATATTCACTGTCCTCCAGTTATGAAAGATGAAAAACATAAATTAAGTAAGCGTAATGGTGATGCTTCTTATCAAGATTTAATTGAAAAGGGATATTTAAATGAAGCTATTATTAATTATATTGCTTTATTAGGATGGGCTCCTGAAGGAGAAGAAGAACTTTTTACTTTGGATGAATTGATTAAGGCTTTTGATATTAAACGTATATCTAAATCAGGAGCTATATTTGATATTAATAAATTAAAATGGATGAATGGTATGTATTTGCGTAAAAAATCATTGGATGAATTCCATGAATTATGTTTGCCATATTATAAAGATTTAGATCAATCCATGGACTTAAAAATGATTTCATCATTACTTCAGCCTAGAGTTGAAATATTAACAGATATTCCTTCAATGATTGATATATTTGTGGCTCCATATCCATTTAAAGCAGAATTGTTCAAACATAAAAGACAAAAAACAAATCCTGAAAATTCATTAGAAGCATTAAAATGGGTATTACCTCAATTAGAGGAATTAGAAGATTACAGCAATGTGGATACACTTACTAATCTTATGATAGAAATTGCTAAAGAACATGGTGTTAAAAACGGTAGAGTTATGTATCCTGTAACAATTGCATTAACATTTAAATCACCTACTCCAGGAGGCGCAAGTGAAATTGCTCATATTATTGGTAAAGAGGAAACCTTAAGAAGAATTAATGATGCAATTGTTAAATTAGAAGAAATATTATAAATTAAAAAGATCAAGATTAAACTCTTGATCCTTTTTTTGAATTATAAAACTAAACAGTTATATTATGTAACTAATTAAGCTTTACCAATGCATCCAAAGATTTCCATCTTTTCTCTAACGCATTGTTGAATAGCTGCAGCACCTGGAGCTAATAATTTACGAGGATCGAATCCTTTACCTTGTAAATCTTTACCTTCTTCAATATATTTTCTAGTTGCTTCTTGGAAATATAATTGACATTCAGTATTAACGTTAATCTTAGAAACTCCTAAAGAAATAGCTTTCTTAATCATATCTTCTGGAATTCCAGTTCCACCATGTAATACTAATGGTAAAATTCCTGTTTCTTCTTGGATAGCTGCTAAAGCATCAAAATCTAAACCAGCCCAATTTGCTGGATATTTACCATGAATATTTCCAATACCTGCTGCTAAGAAATCAACACCTAAATCTGCAATCATTTTACATTCTTTAGGATCTGCAACTTCTCCAGCACCTACTACACCATCTTCTTCTCCACCAATTGAACCAACTTCTGCTTCAACTGATACACCTTTTGAATGGCATAATTCAACGATTTCTTTTGTTTTTTCAATGTTTTCTTCAATTCCATAATGAGAACCATCAAACATAATTGAAGAGAAACCAGCAGCTAAAGCTTCTTTAGCTCCTTCATAGCTACCATGATCTAAGTGTAAAGCTACAGGAACAGTAATTCCTAAAGAATCAACCATAGCACTAACCATAGCTGAAACTGTTTTGAATCCAGTCATATATTTTCCTGCTCCTTCAGATACACCTAAAATTACTGGTGCTTTTAATTCTTCAGCAGTCAATAAGATAGATTTAGTCCATTCTAAGTTATTAATATTGAATTGACCAACTGCATATTTTCCTGCTTTTGCTTTTTGTAACATTTCTGTTGCTGATACTAATCCCATTTTTATAATCTCCTTTTCAAATTTTCTTATATAATTATAATACTATTTTTTTATAAGTTTTTCCATAGTTTATTGTACTTTTTCATTTTTTAAGCAAATAAGTATAGTGAACTTTATTCGTTGGTACTCAATAATGATCCCTTATCTTTTCAAATCCCAGCTTAGCATAAACATTTCTTCCAATTTTACATTTGCGTAATACTTATGCTATATCAAGTATTGAGAGTGATTTTATACCTTCACTTCATACGCTTGAAGAAAGACAAAATGTCTAGTATAATATAACAAAAGAAGGTGAAATCATGAGAACAGTAGCAATCGAATTGGATCAAATCAAAGAAATCATTGAAAAGAATTACTTATATGTAGATAAAACTCTATTTATAAAAGAATGGTATGAAGCTGGTGATAAAGTTACTCTTATCACAAGGCCTAGGAGATTTGGAAAAACGTTGACAATGGATATGATGAATGAATTCTTTTCTGTTCATCATAAAGATTCACAGCTTTTTAACGATTTAAATATCTGGAAAT
>CAZWZD010000286.1:0-2914 GCA_964638235.1 uncultured Erysipelotrichales bacterium | reverse complement strand
ATAAAATCCGAACAAATGAAAACTGAACTCATATCTAATGTATCACATGATTTAAAAACTCCTTTAACATCTATAATTACTTATATAGATTTATTGAAGCAAGAAGAAAATGAAGTTGAAAGAGAAAAATATATTAATATTATAGATCATAACTCTCAACGATTAAAAAGATTAATAGATGATTTATTTGATGTCACTAAAGCAACAACAGGAAATATTCAATTAGATTATAGTGAAATAGACTTAATATCATTACTTAAACAAGTTCAATTTGAATGTAGCGATTTATTTGTGAAAAATAATCTTATCATTAAACAAAATTATCCAAATGATAAAATAATCATGACATTGGATAGTTTAAAAACATATCGTATATTTGAAAATCTATTTATAAATGTTGGTAAGTATTCATTACCTTCTTCTAGAGTATACATTGATATTATCAATAAAGATGATTATGTATCAGTCATTATCAAAAATGTGTCTAAAGAAGAAATGAATTTTACTGGAGAAGAAATTGTTGAAAGATTTGTCAGAGGTGATAAATCAAGAAATACTATTGGTTCAGGCTTAGGATTAGCTATAGTAAGAAGTTTTAGTGAAATACAAGGTGGATCATTACAATTTGAAATAGATGGAGATTTATTTAAAGCTGTAATAACTTTGCCAAAAAAGCATTAATAGTTTAAAGGCTATTAATGCTTTTTATCATGTTTTATAATCAATCTCTTTTTCTTTATAATGACAGTAAACAATACCAGCAATTCCAACTATCAAAAATACAATTGAAACAATTTGTGCTGTTCTTAATCCAGCTATCATCAAACTATCAGTTCTCATTCCTTCAACAAAAAATCTTACAATTCCATAAAATAGAAAATAGCTAAAGAACTGAACTCCAACATGCTTTTGAAATCTTCTTATAATAAAGATAATAATCAAAAATGCAATAATATTACCAATAGATTCATATAAAAACGTTGGGTGATGATAAGCACCTTGAATATACATATTATTAATAATAAACGAAGGTAAATGCAAACTCTTCAAAAAAGCTAAAGTACATTCTCCACCATATGCTTCATGATTAAAGAAATTACCCCATCTGCCACATGCTTGAGCTATTAAAACTCCGGGCATAATAGCATCACCTGCTATCAAAAAAGGAATATCTCTTTTTTTAAAGAAATAATAACTATATATCAATCCAGCAAAAATACCACCTTGAATAGCTAATCCACCATGCCATACAGCAATAATTTCACTTGGATTAGAAGCATATAGCTCATTCCACATAAAGATCACATACCAAATTCTAGCTCCTATGATTCCACTAAATAATAAACCAAAGAAATAATCTGATAGTATCTCTTTATCATAATTCAATTGTTTAAAACGATATTGTCCCAGTAAATAAGCAATACCAGCTCCTATTAAAATAACAACTGCATACCATTGTATATGTATAGGACCAATTTCTACAAATGTAGAAAAATCACTAAAAAACTTCATTAGTTATTACTGCTCCTTTTAATATTCTCTAATATTCTATTTACAAACTCTTTACTAGAATCAAAACCAGATTCCTTTAACTGCATATTCATAACAGCAGCTTCAATAATAACAGACATGCTGCGTCCACCAGTAACAGGAACAACAACTTTAGGAATAGAAACAGATAAAATATCTTCATAAACATCATCTTCTTCTACACCAATTCTTGTATATTCTCTAGAAGGCAACCATCTTTCTAATTGAATAATTAAATCAACATTATCTCTTTGAATAATAGAACTTACACCAAACATCTTAGAAACATCAATAACTCCAACACCTCTAATTTCCAATAAATTCTTTAACACATCAGGAGCTTTCCCTACAATATGCTGTCCAATATGATACAATTCAATAGCATCATCAGCAATCAATAAGTGTCCTCTTCTAATTAATTCCAAAGCAATCTCGGATTTACCAATACCACTATCTCCTCTAATAATAACACCCTTTCCATAGATACTTAAAAATACCCCATGCATTAAAGTTTCGGCTGCAAGAGCCTCATCTAAAGCACTTGTTAAATCAATCGAAACACGTCCAGTTGGCTGATTTGTTAAAAAAACTGGAAAGTTTCTTTTCATTGCAATATTCTTCAATAAATCAGGACAAGGATATCCTTTCGCAATAATGATACATGGTGTTTCATCATTAACTAATTTTGCAAAACAGGCAAGCTGTGATTCTCTGCTCATTTCATCAATAAATGCTATTTCCTTTTCACCAATTAGAATAACTCTTCTAAAATCACTATGTTTGAAAAAACCAGCTAATTCAAATCCAGGTCTATTGATTTCAGCAACATATATTTCTCTTTCAATAGACTCTTCATCACCCGTAATTTGTGTAAATAATGGTGGTTTTAATAAATTTTTTACTTTAATAGATTTTGCCATTTTTACCTCCTATAGAACTTTCTTTAAGAAACGTCCCGTATGACTTACTTCATTCTTAGCTACTTTTTCAGGAGTACCTGATACTACTATTGTACCACCATTATCTCCACCTTCCAAACCTAAATCAATAATATGATCAGAAACTTTTATGACATCTAAATTATGTTCAATAACAATAACTGTATCACCTTGATCAACAATTCGATTTAACACATCAATTAATCTTGCAACATCATGACTATGTAATCCTGTTGTAGGTTCATCTAAAATATAAACTGTCTTACCAGTTGCTTTTTTCTGAAGTTCACTTGCTAATTTAACACGTTGAGCTTCTCCACCAGACAAAGTAGTAGCACTTTGTCCTAATTTAATATATCCCAATCCCACATCATACAATGTTTGAAGTTTAGATCTAATCTTTGGTAAATTATCAAAAAATGCTATTGCATCTTCTACTGTCATTT
>CAZWZD010000285.1:0-2919 GCA_964638235.1 uncultured Erysipelotrichales bacterium | reverse complement strand
AGGTTATTGCCTGTATTTTTTGTGTTATTTGTTTAGTTTTAGGTATTATTATTGGGATATATGTACCTAAAAATTTAACAAAAGATGAGGTTGTTGATTCATCAGTTATTAATGAAATCATAGAAATTATTGAAAATAATTGGGTTGATACAACTGAAAGTGAAGATGATATTTATACAAGGATGGTTAATGGTTTAATTAATAATCTTGGAGATCCATATACATCTTATATGACATTAGAACAAACAAGTGATTTTAATGACTCCATTAATGGTAATTTTGTTGGTATTGGAATACAATTTTCAGCCATCGATGATGGTGGACTCGTAATGAGAGTATTTCAAGATACACCAGCAGATAAAGCTGGAATAAAAGCAGGAGATATTATTACTGAAGTGAATGGAACAAGTACCGCAGGTAAGAGTTCTGATGATATTAAGAATCTTGTTATTGGTGAGGCGAATACAACTGTTGAATTAACGATTTCACGAGCAAATAAAACAATGAATATGACTGCTACTAGAGCGTCTGTAGAAACAGATGTGCAGTATTATGTTAATGGAAATTATGGTTTTTTATCTTTAAATACTTTTGGCGAATCAACTGCTAGTCATGTTGAAGAAGCATTAAAATATTTTAAGAATAATAATGCTGATTATATTATTATAGATGTAAGAGGTAATGGTGGAGGTTACCTAGAATCGGTAAAAGATATTCTAAGTTTATTTATCCCTAATAATCAGATTATTTTTAAGTTACAGTATAAAAATAATGAAACAACTGAATACAAGTCTAACAGTACAAATAAATATAGTTTTGAACAGGGATTTATTTTAATGGATGGAGATAGTGCATCATGTTCAGAAGTATTGATTGGTGGATTAACAGAAATCTTAGGTTATAAAACAATTGGAACAACAAGTTTTGGAAAAGGTATTGCTCAAACGCAAGTAAGCTTAAGCAATGGTTCGACTTTAAAGTATACTCATGCAAAATGGCTCACTCCTTCTGGTGTGTGCATTCATAATAAAGGATTTGAACCTGATTATGAAGTAGATGAGGATGATATTACTCAATATGGATATACTAAGTTTGATGGTTCATATAAATATGACAGTGTTAGTGATGATGTCAAATTAATGCAGAAAATGTTGAAGAAGCTAGGATATGATGTTGATAGAGAAGATGGTTATTTTTCTAAAGGAACAGAAACTGCTTTAAAGCAATATCAGAAAGATATTGGAGTAAGCGAAGATGGTGTTTATACTTTTAGTTTGACTAAGAAATTATATTCTAGTGTTGCAGTTGAAATATATCAAAATAGTGAGGATAAAGATATAAAAAAAGCTGAAGAATTAATGAAATAGGAGGATAAGGAATGGATTCATTTAAATTAGTTTCTTCATATTCTCCAATGGGTGATCAGCCAACAGCTATTAAACAGCTGGTCAATGGAGTTAAGGAAGGAAAAAGAGAACAGGTACTTCTAGGTGGTACTGGTACTGGTAAGACTTTTACTGTTGCGAATGTTATCGAACAGATCAATAGACCGACTTTGGTTTTAGCACATAATAAGACTCTTGCAGGACAGTTATATTCTGAATTAAAAGAGTTCTTTCCAGAAAATAGAGTAGAATATTTTGTTTCAAACTTTGATTTTTATCAGCCTGAAGCATATATTCCTAAGAGTGATACATATATAGATAAAAATGCTCAGACGAATTATGAAATAGAAATGCTACGAAGTGCTGCAATGAATTCATTATTAGAAAGAAGAGATACAATTGTAGTTGCTTCGGTTGCATCTATATATGGATTAGGAAATCCAGAACAATATAAAGAGATGATTTTTTCAATTCGAGTAGGACAGGTTATTGATAGAAATGAATTATTAACATTTTTGGTTGATAGACAGTATTCTCGAAATGATTATGAACAATCTAAAGGAACATTTAGGGTTAGAGGAGATGTTATTGAAATCGTACCTGGTCACACCGAAAGCTGGTTAATTCGAATAGAGTTATTTGGTGATGAAGTAGATAGGATATGTGAAGTTGATCCTTTAACTGGAAAGATACTTGGAAGTTATAATACTTATACGATTTATCCAGCTTATGGATATGTTACAAAGAAAGAACAAATGCTGAGAGCTTGTGAAACGATTAGTGAAGAGTTAAAAGAGCGACTTGAGTTCTTTAATCAGCAGCATAAACCTTTGGAGTATGAAAGATTGGATCAAAGAACAAGGCATGATGTAGAAATGCTTAGAGAGGTTGGAATGTGTCCAGGAATTGAGAATTATTCTAGACATATTGATGGTAGAGCGGCTGGACAAAGACCGTATACATTGATTGACTATTTTCCTAAAGATTTTTTATTAGTTGTTGATGAAAGTCATGTTATGCTACCTCAAGTGAGAGGTATGTATAATGGTGATAGAAGCAGAAAGGAAACATTGGTTGAATATGGTTTTAGATTGCCTAGTGCATTAGATAACAGACCTTTAAGATTTGAAGAGTTTGAACAGATTATCAATCAAGCTATTTATGTATCAGCTACACCAGGAGATTATGAACTTGAAAAAACAAAGGGAGTTGTAGCTGAACAGATTATCAGACCTACGGGATTGTTAGATCCAATTATAGAAGTAAGACCGATTGAAAATCAAATAGATGATATTATAGATGAAATTAATGATAGAGTTGAAAAGAATGAACGTGTATTGATTACAACTCTTACAAAAAGAATGGCTGAAGATCTTTCAGCTTTCTTAAAAGAAGTTGGATTGAAAGTTGCTTATTTACATTCTGATACAAAAACATTGGAAAGAACTGAAATATTAAGAGATCTTAGATTAGGTAAATATGATGTTTTGGTAGGTATCAATTTACTAAGAGAAGGATTGGATTTACCAGAGGT
>CAZWZD010000284.1:0-2922 GCA_964638235.1 uncultured Erysipelotrichales bacterium | reverse complement strand
ATCATGATAAATTACAAATACAGTTGAAAGAAAGAAAGTAGTTAAAAATATTAGAAAACTTTGTCAAGTTTATGAGGCAAATAAATTGACTTCTCAGCAGTTATATAGAAATGTAAGGGAATCTATTAAAGCAAGAGGATGTTCTATAGATGATGATGCTTTGGAATTGTTTTTAATGAGAATACCTGATGATTTATTGACTACTAGTAAAGAAATTGAAAAGCTTTGTTTATATAGTAAGCATATTGATAGAAAAGCTGTTGATTTATTAGTAACTAAAAGAATAGAGGATAATGTTTTTGAACTTACAAGTGCGTATTTGAATAAGGATTTTGAAAAGTCGTTTTCTATATATAGGGATTTGATGATGAAAAATGAAGAACCGATTAAACTTATTGTTATGATTGGCAATTCATTGAGATTATTGTATCAGGTTAAATTTTTAGATAGGAAAGGATATAATAATCAAGAGATAGCAAAAATGTTATCTTTAAATCCTTATCGTTTAAAGTATATTAGAAATGATGGTAAGAATTTTGAGTTAAAGGAATTGTTAGATAAGATCGAAGAATTATCTGCCTTAGATATTAATATTAAGACAGGTAAGATTGATAAGTATAAAGGTTTAGAGTTATTCTTGCTGAATATGAAAGGAGCTAATTATGGAATCTCTTAAAGAATTGTATAAAATTGGAGTGGGACCATCTTCATCACATACAATGGGCCCTCAAAGAGCAGCTAAAAAGATTTTAAAACTTTATCCTGATGCTGATAAGTTTCATGTTGATTTGCATGGTTCTTTAGCGTTGACAGGGAAAGGGCATTTAACAGATTGGATCATTGAACAGACTTTTTTGCCTATTCCAGTAACTTTTTCTTTTAAAGCTGATGCTTTGGAGTTTCATCCTAATGGTATGATATTTCATGTATTTAAAGATGAAAAGGAAATTGCTGTAAAAACTGTTTATTCTATTGGTGGTGGAAGTATTCTTTTTGAAGGTGAGGAAAAAGAAGTGAAAGATGTTTATCCTCATTCTTCTATGAAAGAAATATTAGATTATGTGGATAAACAAGGTATTTCGTTATATGATTATGTGTTAGAGTTTGAAGATGATGATATTGTTGATTATTTATATCAAATCATTGAAGCAATGTTTGAAAGTGTTAGGCACGGATTAAAAAAAGAAGGAACAATTCATGGAAAACTAAAATTAAAGAGAGTAGCTAAGTCGATGTATCAGCAGGCGATGAATACAAGATCTGAATCAGATCGAGAAAGACTGCTAATTATGAGCTATTCATATGCAGTATCGGAAGAAAATGCAGATGGTGGTATGGTTGTTACTGCACCAACATGTGGCTCTAGTGGAGTTATTCCGGCATTGTTATATTTTTGTCATCAGCATCGTGATATACATAAAAGGGATTTAGTTAAAGCGTTAGCAGTGGGTGGATTGTTTGGTAATGTCATTAAGACGAATGCGACTATTTCTGGTGCTGATGGAGGCTGTCAGGCTGAAATTGGTTCTGCTTGTGCAATGGCAAGTGCAATGATGGCATGGAATTATGAATTAAATAATTCATTGATTGAATATGCTGCTGAAATGGGATTAGAACATAATTTAGGTTTAACTTGTGATCCAGTTGGTGGATATGTGCAAATTCCATGTATTGAAAGAAATGGTTTTGCTTCTTTACGTGCTTTGGAAGCTGCTTTGCTTGCAAAACAGTTGGGGTATTTACGAAAAAATAAAGTTTCTTTTGATACAATTGTTAAGGTTATGCGTGATACTGGTAAGGATTTGTCTAGTGATTATAAAGAAACATCATTGGGGGGTCTGGCAAAGGAATTTGGACTATGAGGTCTTTATATGTCCATATTCCTTTTTGTTTTCATATCTGTTCTTATTGTGATTTTTGTAAAGTTTATTATAAGAAAGAGTGGGCTGATTTATATTTAGATGCATTGCAATATGAATTAGATGATAAAAGAATTTCTGGTGATTTTGATACTGTCTATATTGGTGGAGGAACACCAAGCAGTTTATCTTGTAATCAGTTAATTCGCTTGTTTGAAATATTAGAACCATTTAAAAAAAATACTAAAGAATATACGATAGAAGTTAATCCTGAATCGATGGATGAAGTTAAACTGGATTTATTTAATGATTATCATATTAATAGACTAAGTATCGGTGTTCAGACTTTTCATGATCACTTATTGACATCAATTGAAAGATATCATACGGCTAAAAGTGCTATTGAATTGATTAAGCTTGCTAGAAGAAAAGGAATTAAAGATATTAATGTTGATTTGATATATGGTTTACCTAATCAAAGATTAGAAGATGTTTATGAAGATATTGATGTCATTGATAGTTTAAATATTTCTCATGTATCAATCTATTCATTGATATTGGAAGATCATACAATACTAAAAAACCAAAATTTTCAGCCACTTAATGATGAAGAAGATGCTTTTTGGTATGATTCAATTAATGATTATTTAAAGAAAAAAGGTTTTATTCATTATGAAGTTAGTAATTATTATAAGGATAAGCCTTCTTTTCATAATTTAACGTACTGGCATTATAATGATTATTTAGGAGTTGGGGTGGGTGCTCATTCTTTATATCATCATCACAGATTAGAAAATACAAAGAGTTTGACAAAATATTTAAATCATGATTATTTAATGGAAGATATTTCTTTGACTCAAGAAGATGAATTATTTGAAACTGTAATGATGGGACTTAGGTTGATGGAAGGAATTGATATAGAATATATTAATGAATGTTTTCAAATAGATTTTTTAAAAAGATATCATAGTGTTATAAAAAAATATACTGATTTAAATATGCTTGATTTCAATAATCATTATTTAATGGCTACAGAATTGGGAATTAAGTATTTGAATACAAT
>CAZWZD010000283.1:0-2952 GCA_964638235.1 uncultured Erysipelotrichales bacterium | reverse complement strand
TTAAAAGAAAAATAATACAGGAAAATCATAAGAATTTTAATCAATGATTTTCCTATTATTTTTTATATGTTAAAATAATAAAAAAGGAGATAATTATTATGAAAAAATATTGGTGGCAAAATGAAGTTGTATATCAGATATATCCTAAAAGTTTTTATGATAGCAATGATGATGGAATAGGAGATATCCCTGGTATTATTAAAAAATTAGATTATTTAAAAAATTTAGGAATTACAATGCTTTGGATTTGTCCTGTTTATCAATCACCTATGGATGATAATGGTTATGATATATCAAATTATGAAGATATTCATGAGGACTTTGGTACATTGGAAGATTTGTATAGACTTATTGAAGAAGCAAAGAAAAGAAATATAAAAATTATAATGGATTTAGTTATCAATCATACTTCTGATGAACATGAATGGTTTAAAAAGGCTTTATCTTCACCTCAAAGTAAATATCGTGATTATTATATTTTTAAAGAAGGTAAAGATGGTCATGTTCCAACAAATTGGCGATCTGTTTTTGGTGGTTCTACATGGGAAAAGGTTGAAGGAGAAGAGAATATGTATTATTTCCATTCTTTTTCAAGAAGGCAACCTGATTTGAATTGGGAAAATCCTCAAATGAGAAAAGAAATCTATGGTATGATTAATCGCTGGTTAGATAGAGGAATTGCTGGTTTTAGAGTAGATGCTATTAATTTTATAAAGAAAGATCAAAGATATGAAGATGGTGAAGCTGATGGCAACGATGGATTAGTAAGCTGTTTTGAATACTGCCGTAATGTTAGTGGTATCAATGATTTTTTTAAAGAGTTGAAGAAAGAAACATTTGCAAAACATGATTGTATGACTGTTTGTGAAAGTGTTGGAGTAGATTATTCTTCTGTTGATGAATTTATTGGTGAAGATGGCTGCTTTTCAATGATGTTTGATTTTAATTATACAAATATAGATGTAGAAAATGAAGATGTATTTAAAAGAACTAACTGGACTGTTAAAGAATATAAACAGCTTTTATATACAAGTCAGTTAGAAATTCAAAAGAAAGGATGGTCAGCTCCTTTTCTAGAAAATCATGATCAACCTAGATGTATTGATAAACTAATAAGAGATAATTCATATCATGGATATTTAGGAGCAACCATGCTTGCAACTATGTATTTTTTCCTAAGAGGTACACCTTTTATTTATCAAGGTCAAGAATTAGGAATGTTGAATTTTAAAAGAAAAAGTATTGATGAATTTGATGATATTAATGCTTTTGCACAGTATAAACGTGCTTTAGAGGAGGGATATAATTCTACTCAAGCTTTAGAATTCTTAAATAAGCGTTCTAGAGATAATTCTCGTACACCAATGCAATGGAGTGGGGAAAAATATGCTGGATTTTCAAACCATGAGCCATGGATATTGATGAATGAAAGTTATGATGAAATCAATGTTTTTAATCAGATAAATGATCCACAATCTATATATTCATTCTATAAAAAAATTATTGATATAAGACAGCATAGTCAATATCACAATACTCTAGTTTATGGTAAATTTGATATATTGAAAATTGATAATGATAAAATAATTAGTTATATTCGATATTTAGATGATCAAAGAGTTGCAGTTATTTGTAATTTTACGAATGTAAGTAATAGTTTTATGCTTTTTGATACTATAAATAATATTATAATAAATAATGAAAAAAATCTAATTATAGATAATCATACAATAACATTAAAACCTTATCAGGCTATTGTATTAGAATTGAAATAACTGTCTTATTAGAGCAGTTATTTTTTTCTTTTGAAATTATAGTGAAAATAGTCGATAAATACGTTATAATGTATTATAGAGGTGAAAGAGATGGATGTTTTGAGGAAAAGATGGATTTATATTATTGCTGGGTTTATTGTATTATTGTTTATGGGTTGTGGTTTAGCTTGGAGTATTTTTGTTGTTCCTATTGAAAGTCAATTTGGCTGGACAAGGAGTGAAACTTCTCTTGCTTTTACAATTAATATTTTATTTTTTCCAGTAGGAAGTGTATTAGCAGGTATATTAAGTAAGAAGTTGTCGTTTTCAACATTATTAAAGTTATCGGCCATTATGATGTTTGTTGGATTTATGTGTTGTGGGTTTATAAGTTCTATATGGCAGTTATATATAGCTTATGGTATAATTGTAGGGACTGCGATAGGACTTGGATATAATTGTATTATATCTGTATGCCCTTGCTGGTTACCTGAAAAATCAGCAACTGCAACGGGTATATTATTAATGGGTTATGCTTTATCTACTGCTATATTTGGTCCTGTACTTAATTCATTGATTGGTTCTATTGGTATATTGGCTACATTTAAAACGTTAGCAATAGTATGTAGTATTGGCATGTTTATAGGTGGCTTTGTGGTTAGAATGCCTAAGATTGAAGAATTAGGGCAATTACCACATTTAGAAAGAAATGCGAATAAGAAAGCTTATAATGTTATTACTAGTGAAATGATCAAGAAGCCGATATTTTGGGTATATTATGTAATGACTGTTTTATTAGCAGGTATTGGTTTAGCAGTTGTTAATCATAATTCTCCAATGATGATAGAGAACTTATTAACTACATCCAGCTTTGCGGCTATTGTTGTAAGTATTGTTTCTATTTGTAATGGAGTAGGGAGATTTTTATGGGGCATTATATTTGATAAGATAGGAGTTAAGAAATGTTTAACGATTGTATCATTATTAGCTGTTATTTCTACTGGAGGTATATTCTTTGCATTAACAATCAATAGTACAGTTTTATACGTCATCAGTGCTTGTTTAGTATTGATTTCATTTGGCGGAAATGCAATTACTTGTCCTTCAGTTATAAGAGAATTATTTGGACATAGAACGTTCTCATTAAACTATTCTGTATTATCGACAGATTCTATATTTTCTTCATTTTTCCCATCTG
>CAZWZD010000282.1:0-2953 GCA_964638235.1 uncultured Erysipelotrichales bacterium | reverse complement strand
TTAGAAAATGCAGGATGTGAATTAATTAGAGTAGCAATATTCGATAAAGAAGATGCTCTAGCAATTAAAGAAATAAAAAAACATATACATATTCCTATAGTTGCTGATATTCATTTTGATTACAAACTTGCGTTATTATGTATTGAAAATGGTATAGATAAAATTAGAATCAATCCTGGTAATATTGGTTCTATCGAAAAAACTAAAGCTGTTGTAGAAGCTTGTAAAGAAAAACATATCCCTATTCGTATTGGTGTTAATGGTGGTTCCTTAGAAAAAGAAATCTTACAAAAATATGGAAAACCTACAGCCCAAGGTATGATTGAAAGTGCAAAAAAACATATTGATATATTAGAAGCTTTAGATTTTCATGATTATGCAATATCATTAAAGTCATCAAATACATTATTAACTATAGAGGCTTATACTCTTGCTAGTCAAATATTTGATTGTCCTTTACATATAGGTGTTACTGAAGCTGGAACAAAATTAGGAGGTACTATTAAATCAAGCTTAGGTATTGGTACATTATTATATAATGGTATAGGCAATACTATCCGTGTTTCTTTAAGTGATGATCCTGTTGAAGAAATTAAGGTTGCTAAAACATTGTTAAAAGAACTTCATTTAATAGATAATGTTCCTACTTTAGTATCATGTCCTACTTGTGGAAGAATTCAATATGACCTTATTCCAATCGCAAAAGAAATGGAAGATTTTTTAAATACTATTCACAGTGATATTACAGTAGCAATCATGGGATGTGCTGTAAATGGTCCAGGTGAAGCAAAAAATGCTGATATTGGAATAGCTGGTGGAGTCAATGAAGGACTATTGATTAAAAAAGGAAAAATTATCAGAAAAATACCTCAAAAAGATATTGTTGATGAATTAAAGAAAGAAATCATTGAAATGACAAAATAGTAAAAAAGGACATTGAAATCAGAAATACTGACTCATTGTCCTTTACTTTATTAAATACTATTTGCTGCTAAATATCCTTCCTCAACTGCATGATTAATATCACTAGCCACGTTCGCATCACCAACAACCTTTACTTCAATACCTGCTTCTTCCAATTTACCTACATCAAAAGCATTAGGTTTAGCACCAACTGCTAATACAACATAATCGCAAGGAATTGAAACCTTACCTTCTTCACTTTCAGCTTCTACAGTTGTAGATGTAATAGAAGTGACTTTAGTATTTACTAATTGTTTCACATCATTCTTCTTAAAGTCCTCCATCATAATTGGTTTAACTGTTGAAGATTCTTCCTTAGCTATTTCTGCTGTCATTTCTACTATTGTTACATGACAGCCATTATTTGCTAGTAACTCTGCTGTTTCAGCTCCAACTAATCCGCCACCAATAACTACAACTTCTCCAGAAGGTAATTGTTCATGATTTAAAACTTTCCATGCATCATAAACATGTGGTAAATCTACACCCTCAAAAGCTAAAATATTGTTATGAGCTCCACAAGCAACTATTACAACATCTGGATTTTCTTTTAAAACACAGTTTTGACATACTTCTTGATTTAATCTCACATCAACATCTAAAACTTTCATTTCATTTGTAAAGTAATGAACAGCTCTATTCATTTCAGACTTTCTTGGAGGTACACTTGCAATATTCAACTGTCCACCTAATCTTGCATCTTTTTCAAATAAGACAACATCATGCCCTTTCATTTTAGCAACTCTAGCTGCTTCCATACCAGCTAATCCACCACCAACAATAACAACTTTCTTCTTATGATCACTTGGAGTAATAACTCTATCATACTCATATCCATTTTCAGCATTCAATACACAACTTAAGAAACTTCTCTTCATGATTGCATCAGTACATCCCTTATTACACATCATACATTGACGAATTCTATCAGCCTCATTATTCTCTAATTTCTTTACAAAATCAGGATCAGTTAATAAAGAACGTCCTAAAGCAACAATATCACAAATACCACTTTCTATTAATGCTTCTGAATTTTCAGGTGTTAAAATACGTCCAACAGTAGATACAGGAATAGATACAGCTTCTTTAATTTGCTTTGCATATTTTCTCATAAAAGTATATGGCTGTGTTCCCATTGCTGGAATAGTATCATTCATATTACCAGTATGGTTTGCTTGCCCTACATGAATCATATTAACTCCTGCTTCTTCTAATATTTTCGCAAATTTAACAGCTTCTTCTATTTCTAAGCCACCTTTACCTCTAAGGGTTCCATCAGGATTCACAGTAATAATAGGAAGTTTATAATCTATGCAAATTTCAGGAGCATTTTCTTTTATTGCTGCTACAACCTTTAAAGCAAATTTAATTCTATTTTCAAAAACTCCTCCATATTCATCAGTTCGATGATTCAAAATAGAAGAACATAATGATCCAATTAATCTATCTCCATGAATTTCAATAACATCAACACCAGCTTCATAAGCACGTTTAACACAAGCACCCATCTTATCTAAAATTTCATTGATTTGTTCTTCTGTCATTTCATCAATATAATGTAACATATCATGATGCAATTTAGCTCTTGCTTCCTGCATTTTTCCTTCTTTAAATAATTTAGCTAATCCTGGAACATCATATTCAGGATGAAATAATTGAATACCCAATTTACAATCATATTCATGCAAAGCATCAGCTAAAGCTTTATAAGCTGGAATTTGAGCATCCATAAATAATTTAGGAGTTGGTGATACTGTATTAACTGGAGCTACATCTCCTAAAACAATATAAGCGACTCCACCCTGAGCTAATCTCTTATAGAAGTTCAAACTCTGTTTTCCTATTGACCCATCTCTTTCTTCATATCCAGTAGTCATAGGAGGAAACATAATTCTATTCTTCAATGTAATATTTCCTACTTGAATTGGTTCTAATAACTTCATTTCTCTTTCTCCTTCTATTATATCTCGTTATAATTATGATAGCACTT
>CAZWZD010000281.1:0-2956 GCA_964638235.1 uncultured Erysipelotrichales bacterium | reverse complement strand
ACTGATGGTGTTATTGATATTAAAGAAGGTGTTTTGTATCCATCTTTATATAAAATGGTGGAAAAAGGTTATGTTACAGGTGAAGACAGATATGTAGATAGGAAACTAAGGGTATATTATCATATAGAGGATTCTGGGAAAGAATATCTTCATAAAATTATAAATGAATATAATTTATGGAAAGATAAAATTGATATTATTATTCATTCTATTGAGGGGGATTAGTATGAGAGATGTTAATAGATTTTTAAAGGATATTAAATTATTTTTTCCTGTTTTTGAAGAAGATGAGAAAAAATTTTATAATCAAGCTAGAAATAATATTTTAAAAGATTCTGATAATGGTTCATTGAGCTATGAGGAATGTGAAGAGAAATTTGGAAAGCCTAAAGAAATTGTTGATGCCTATTTAGATGAGATGGACTCACATGAACTTACAGCAAAAATAAAGAGAGTGAAATCAAAGAAAAAAATATTAATTATAGCTTGTAGTGTTATTGTTGCTGTGATTCTGTGTCTTGCTTTATATAAAGCGTATATATATAAAAAAGCTTATGAGGATTTTCAAGAAAATATACCAGTAGAATATGAAGAAACGATAGAGGAGATAGAGTAAATGAAAAAGATTTTAGTCGCAATATGCTTAGTATTAGGAATTATTAATTTAACTAATACGTATATAAAAGCAAATGAATATTATTATGAAGAAACGATAGAAGTCATTGAAACAAGCAATGCGAGAGCGACTTCAACAAAAACCGGAAAGAAAACAGGTAGTTATAAAACCTCTTCTGGAAAAGTTCTTTGGTCTGTTAGTGTAACGGGTACATTTACATATAATGGAAGTACTTCTTCTTGTACTAAAGCTAGCGTTTCAACTATTAACAATAGTGAAAATTGGAAGTTAAGTGATGTAACTAGTTCTAAAAGTGGTAATACTGCAGTTGCATCTGTAAAGGCAAAATGTTATTTAAACGGTGATCTCATAAGTTCAACATCTAAGACAGTAAAATTAACATGTGATAAAAATGGTAATTTATCTTAAAAAAATGCTGCAAACAGCATTTTTTAAGCATATACTATTACAGCAATGAATTCTATTGTTTCATCAGTTTCGTTTGAAATACCATGACCTTGTCCTTTAGCACATATAGTAACATCTCCGCCATATACATCTTTGATTTCACCATTGTCATTGTATTTTGCATGTCCATTTAGGATATAGAATATTTCACTATCAGTTAAATGTTCATGATATCCAATTGAGCATCCTGGTTCTAAAGTTATTTTAGCATATAAGCGACCTTTATTATACAATTCTTCAGGTGATGTAAAATGAGTTATTTTTACTGTACCATTACCATCACGCATGTGTTCTCTTAATTCTACTTTACATTCATTTTCTTTCCTTATCATATTAATACCTCCCCTATATTATTTTTAATTTTAACATAGAAAATATGCTAAAACAAGGATGTAAAAGTAAGTTTGCTGTGATATACTATTTTGTGAGGTGAGTGATATGAATATGAATACGTATATGCCAGTGAGATTATTGACTGGTAAAGATAGTTTGAATAAGAGTTTTCCTTATATGGAAATGTTAGGAAATAAAGCTTTGATTATTACTGATAAGACTTCTGGAAAGCTATCAGGAGCTTTAAATGATGTTATGAATCTTTTACATGATTATAATATTGAATATCAGGTATTTGATGATATTACTGCTAATCCTAAGATTACTGAATGTATCAAAGCAGCTCAAATAGCTCATAATTTTCAAGCAGATTATCTTATTGGAATAGGGGGAGGAAGCTGCTTGGATGGTGCTAAATGTGCTAGTGTTTTTGCAGCTAATCCAAATTTAACGATAGATGATTTATATGCTTTTAAATGGCCAAATAAGCCATTACCTGTGGTTGCTGTTGGGACAACAGCTGGAACGGGTAGTGAAGTAACGAAGGTTTCAGTAGTGACTACTCCAGAAGGTAAGAAGAAGAGTTTTAATCATGATTTGATATATCCTGTATTATCTATAGGGGATCCTACATATACTTTATCTCTTAATGAATATTATACGATATCTACAGCTATAGATGCTTTATCACATGCTATGGAAAGTTATTTTTTAAGAGGAGCTAATACTTTAACGCAAAGTTATAGTATTAGTGCTATTAAGCTTGTTTTAAACGTATTTGAGAAGTTATTAAATGAAGGAATAAGCTGTTTAACTTTTGAGGATCGTGAAGATTTATATAATGCTTCTATATTTGGAGGATTAGCTATTAATACTACAGGTACAGGTTTCCCTCATACTATGGGTTATCTATTGACTGAAGAATATCAAGTTCCTCATGGTTATGCTTGTGCTGTATTCTTAACACATTTCTATTATTATAATAAAGTCTTAGACCAACATAAGACTGATCGTTTCTTAGAGGAAATCGGATATAATGAAACAACTTTATTCTTTTTGATTACAAGAGCTATACCTCAATTAAATGTAACGATGAGTGAAGAAGATATTATGAGATCTAGAGATCGTTTTATTAATAATTCTTCTATTAAGAAATGTTATGGAGATTTTAATGAAGATGATGCTTGTAGAATTTTAAGAGATTTGTTTAAAAAATAAGAATATAGGGTGAAGATCTAGATGAGGTTATTATTTAGACAAAGGATATTTTCTTGGTTTGATAGTTATGATATATATGATGAATATGGAAATACTGTATTTATTGTAAAGGGACAATTAAGTTGGGGTCATTGTTTAAAAGTATATGATTTAAATCATATTCATAAAAAATTCAGGCTCGGAAACTCACCCCCTTTTAAGGGGTGGAGGAGAACCACCCTCCCCTTCTTTTGTTATCCTTGTGTTTCGATATATCGCCGAATTGTAGCTGATGATACCTCTCCGATGCTACAGGCAAAATAGCCATCTGACCAAAAGATT
>CAZWZD010000280.1:0-2977 GCA_964638235.1 uncultured Erysipelotrichales bacterium | reverse complement strand
GCACAATTTCTTGTGCTGTTATCAAAGGGCAATTACCCTAAACCGAGTAAGAACCCCTAATTTTTATGTTCTTTTTTCCATTGTTTTATTGCTTTTAGTCTTGCACTAACTTTTGCTTCACTGCCAGAAAGAGTAGGAAAGTAATATTCTTTGTCTTTTAGTTTATCTGGTAAACAAGTCATAGCTGTTATTTTTTCTTTATAATCATGAGCATATTGATAGCCTTCACCATAATGCAGTTCTTTCATTAAAGAAGTAGGAGCGTTTCTTATATGCAAAGGTACTGGCTCATCCAATGTATCAATCGCATCTTTTTTAGCACTTTCATAAGCTGTATATAAAGCATTTGATTTAACAGACAATGATAGATATGTGACTACATGAGTTAAATGAACACTGCATTCAGGCATTCCAATAAAATGACAAGCCTGAAATCCTGCAACTGCAATTTCTAAAGCACGACTATCAGCCATTCCAATATCTTCACTAGCGAATCTTACTAAACGTCTGGCAATGTATAATGGATCTTCTCCTGCTTCTAACATTCTGGCAAGATAGTATATTGCAGCATCTACATCACTGTTTCTCATAGATTTATGCAAGGCAGATATAAGATTATAATGTTCTTCTCCATTTTTATCATAGAGCATTGATTTTCTATTTGTGCATTGTTCAATAATTTCTTTAGTGACTGTAGTGACATGATCATGTACAGGACTATTGATGATAACCATTTCCAAAGTGTTTAAAGCAATTCTAGCATCACCTTTAGAAAAATGAGCAATGAGTTTTAAGCAGTAATCATCAATTTCTATTTTTTCATTGCCATATCCTTTTTCGTTTTTTAAAGCATTTTGCAGTAGTTCAAGAATATCATTTTCTTCTAATCCATATAGTACAAAGACTTTACATCTTGAAAGTAGGGCAGAATTAATTTCAAAAGAAGGATTTTCAGTTGTTGCACCTATTAAAATAATGCTTCCGTTTTCTACATAAGGAAGAAAGATATCTTGCTGAGCTTTGTTAAAACGATGAATTTCATCTACAAAGACAATTGTTTTTATTCCTTGTTCTTGTTTAACTTGAGCTTGTTTCATTATTGCTTTAATATCTTTGACACTACTTGTTACAGCGCTAAAGCTAATAAAGTAAGCCTGAGTTTTATTTGCGATTATTCTAGCAAGAGTTGTTTTTCCTACACCTGGAGGTCCCCAAAAAATCATTGATGGTAAAGCATCATTATTGATTAACTGCCATAATATTTTATCTTTACCAACTAAATGTTTTTGTCCGATATATTCTTCTAGACTTTCAGGTCTTATTCTATTTGCAAGAGGTTCATTCAAAT
The DNA here is from genome assembly GCA_964638235.1 of uncultured Erysipelotrichales bacterium. Taxonomy (GTDB): domain Bacteria; phylum Bacillota_I; class Bacilli_A; order Erysipelotrichales; family Coprobacillaceae; genus MGBC113645. The sequence continues at coordinate 1,629 of CAZWZD010000280.1, read as the reverse complement.
TTTTTTTCATTTTTATCACCAGTATTATTTTAACATATTTTATTGTATTTTTTTCATTTTATGCTATCCTATTTATAGATTATTTTAAAGGAGCAATAAAATGGAAAAAAGAATTACAGGACATACAGAATTAGTTGGACTTATCGCAACTCCAATTCGTCATTCAAAATCACCAGAAATGCATAATGCGGCATTTGCTAAATTGGGTATAGATTTAGCTTATTTAGCATTTGATATTCAGCCAGAGCAATTAGAAGATGCTTTAAAAGGTTATAAAGCATTGAATGTCGTTGGAAGTAATGTTTCAATGCCTTATAAACAAGCTGTTATTCCTTATATGGATGAATTAACACCTGCTGCTAAGCTTTGTAATGCTGTTAATACAATTAAGAACGATCATGGAAAATTCATAGGGCATAATACTGATGGAGTAGGTTTTATGAGTGGTTTAACTGATAAGGGATGGGATGTTATTGGTAAAGAAATGACTATTATTGGTGCTGGTGGAGCAGCTAAGGCAATTGTTGTTCAGGCAAGTTTAGATGGAGTTAAGAAAATCAATGTATATAATATTAGAGATGATTTTTTTAAATCTATGGAGGATAAAATAAAGGAATTAAAAGGATATAGTAAGACTGAAATTGTTATGAAAGATCTTAATGATAAAGTATTATTAAAAGAAGATATTCATAATAGCTATTTATTAGTCAATGCTACTAGAGTTGGAATGGGACAGTTAGAAGGACAATCTTTGATACCTGATAAGTCATTTTTTCATGCTGATTTAAAAGTGGTAGATGTTATTTATGCAGTAGAAAAAACAAAATTATTGCAGATGGCAGAAGATGCAGGATTAGAATATATGAATGGTGAACGTATGATGTTATTTCAAGGAGCAGAAGCATTTAAAATGTGGACAAATCAAGATATGCCTATTGATTATATGAAAGAAGTATTGAATATAAAATAAAAAAAAGGAATTTAAATTCCTTTTTTAAATAATCATTTGTGCATATATTCCAAATATAAATATAGCAGTAAAGGCTAATAGAGTTCCAATAATTATTCGTTTCATAGTTTTTACTCCTTGCTTAATTATATTATAAAACGAAAATATGGAATAGATGTGGATATTTTGTCTTTTTTAGGAGGTAGTATCATGAAAATGAATGAAAAGTGTTTACCATGTGTTGTTAATCAAGTTATAAAGATTGCAAATATGGTGAACTTGGATAATAAAGAAGATCTATATAAGAAATTTTTTCATTATATGAGTCAAATAAGTTTTGATAAGATAACACCTGAAATAATAGGAGAAGCTTTTAGTTTGATTACTCATCAAATTGGTAATAGTGATCCCTATCATGATTTAAAAGTTTTTTATGATCAGTTGTTTTTAAAACAATATACTGAATTAGATAATCAAATTGATAGTTTTGAAAAGGCAGTTAAATATGCTATAGTTGGAAATATCATAGATTTCAATCCGGTTCATGGGAATGTAGATGATGATATAAATCATTATTTTTATAGTATTGATGATTTGTCATTGACAATCAATGATACTGACAAACTTATGAAAGATATTAAACAAAGTGATATATTATTGTATCTATGCGATAACTGTGG
>CAZWZD010000279.1:0-2997 GCA_964638235.1 uncultured Erysipelotrichales bacterium | reverse complement strand
ATTTATTAGATGTTATTATAGAAAACTGTGATCTTTCAAATATTTCTTTTGAAAATCATAGTTTACATAGAGTTATATTTAAAAACTGTCGTTTAATAGGAATAGATTTATCTAATACATCTATTCGATATTTACAAATTAGTCACTGTTTAATGAATTATTCTAATTTTTCTTTTTCTAAGATAAAGGATAGCTTAATTGAAGAAAGCAATTTATCAGATTCTTCTTTTATAGAAACAAGTCTTATAAAAGTTCAAATAAAAAACTGTGATTTATCAAACTGTGAATTTATTCATACACATATGCCAAAAATAAATCTATCAAGCTGCAAAATAGATAGTATTAAAACTGATATTAATTCATTATATCAAGTTCAAGTTAATTTATATCAGGCAGCTGATTTATCTAAACTATTAGGATTGGAGATTGTAGATTAATGAAAATCAATAAAGAAAAGTTAGTTATCTTTGTAGGAGCTGGTGTATCAAAAAACTCTGGAGTACCTACTTGGGGACAAATTATAAGAGAATATGCAAAAAGAATGAATTATACTCAATGTATATCATGCCATTATCAAAGCAACAAATGCAGCGATGATTGTCCACATAAATATTATATTTCTACCGATGAATATATAAAAATTCCACAATATTTCTATAGTCAAGATAAATCTTATAATCATAAAGACTACTACGATATCTTTCTTAACTTATTTAAGCAAGATTTTAAACCAAACATTCTTAATGATTTAATCATCTCATTAAATCCTGAACATATCATTACAACTAACTATGATCATTTGTTAGACAACTACAACTATGAAGTTATCACAAATGATAGAGATTTACTAAAAGCTAAATCTAATCATTATCTAATTAAAATGCATGGTGATATTAATGATGTAGAAAATATAATTTTTAAGGAAGATGACTATTTAAGATATTCTCACACACATTCTTTAATAGAATTATATGTCAAATCACTATTAATTGATCATACATTCCTATTTATAGGATATTCATTAAATGATTACAATTTAAAAACATTCTTAAGTTGGATAGACTATCTCGGAAATGAAAATAATGTTAAAGAACATATGCATTCTAATTATCTTATAACGAATGATATATTACCTTCCCAAGATTATCTTATATCCTACTATAAACAAAAGAACATTCAAGTCATCAATCTTAATGATTTAAGCACTGAATTATTAAATGAGGCACATTCTATTCAATTAGAAGATGAAATAGGTCAAAAAACTTATGTTTGTTTAAAACATTTCTAATGCTATTATAGAAAATACGAAACAGAGAAATATATTTAATAATATTTCTCTGTTTATCTTAAACTCTACCTAGTTCATATTTATGATGCCATTTCTTCCTTAATCTTTTTGATTTTCTTAATGCTCAATCCAGTACATTCACTTATCTCTTTTGTATCATAATTCTTTATTAACATTCTTTTAACTGTTTCTGCTTTTTCTTTTTCAATACCAACAATTTCACCTTCCTTTATACCTTCCTTTTTGCCCTCTTTTCTTCCTACTGCTTTACCTTCAGCTATACCTTCTTTCAAGCCTTCCTCTCTGCTAAGCATCTTTATTTCTTCTCTGTTTACCATATCTTTAACTGCTCTGATATAGGTTATCGAATTGCTAAAAAATTCTTCATACTTTTGGTCCAAATACTGCACATGCTCTTCCATCACTTTCATCGCTCCTATCTCTTCTTCATACTTGTCATCATCTTTGTAGTACATATAAAAACACACCCTTTCTATTTCCTTCATTCCTCTTATTCCCTTTCGCAATGTTTCCATTGAACATAACTATCTGGATATACTCATACATATTCCCATACTTCTCTCCTCTTTTCATGGTCGCTCCTATTTCCATGCCAAGATAGAACTGACACTTGTCTGAAAGCTGTACCGCACTCAATCTTTCGTACTGCACTTCTATATTAATGAAATACTGATTATTAACAAGAAAATGATTATCAAACTCCGAGGCTTTGGAATCCTCAATCAATCTGTTCAAAACTCTGTCAGCTTTTTCAATAGAATGAACAGTAATACCAGTTACTTCATGAATGATGAAGCATACGTAATTTCTTCCTGCAGCATTCGAAATATCAAAGGCATATTTCTGAAAGCTGTCAGAAAAACATTCAATGTTATAGTCTTTTACAATATCCATAAAAAATACCTCCTATTTATATATTCACTTTTTTTGCGAAATTTCTTTTTTTTCTTCAAAAAATTTAAAATTTATGAAAATAGGACGAATATTTATGAAAAAAAGAAATACATCTATAAATATTATAGAATATATTTCTTCAACCGTCATTTGACTTATCGTCCAATTAATAATTATTTAAAACATTTATAAAACAATATCTTTCAATTCTTCCACTAGTTTATCCATTTGCTCATCAGTACCGATAGTTATTCTTAAATACTGATTAATACGTGGCTTATTAAAATGTCTAACCACAATTCCTCTATTTCTTAATTCCTTAAATAAAAATTCTCCATCATATTTAGGATGCTTTACAAAAATAAAATTAGCATAAGAATTTGTCATTTCAAATCCTAATTCCTTTAAATTACATACAATTCTCTTTCTTGTAGCTATAATTTTTTTTGCATTATTCTTAATATAGTCACTATCTTCTATACTTGCTTTACCAATAGCTTGTGCTAAACGGTCTACTGGATATGAATTAAACGAATTTTTTACATCATACAATTTAGCAATGATTTCTTTATTTCCTAAAGCTATTCCTAAACGAATACCAGCTAAAGATCTAAACTTAGAGAATGTTTGAATGATTAATAAATTATCATATTTTTTTAATAGTGGGATAACTGTTTCTCCCCCAAAATCAATATATGCTTCATCAATAACAACAATACTCTCTTGATTTTTAGACAAAATATCATCAATAAATTCAACTGATACCAACTCTCCCGTAGGAGCATTAGGATTAG
>CAZWZD010000278.1:0-3015 GCA_964638235.1 uncultured Erysipelotrichales bacterium | reverse complement strand
ATCAATTGTTCCTTTTATCTTCGTATAGAAGACATAATCTTCATTATTGGAGAATTGATGATATAAAGATAAGTAATACTTATAATTATCTACGAATTCTTCTGTTACAGGGACGAGTCTTTTCTTGTTCCCTTTACCTGATACTCTTACATATGGATAAGCACCTTTTATCTGTACATCCTTTAATTTAAGATTTAATAATTCAGATAAGCGTACACCTGTAGAAAACATAAAAAACATTATGAATCTATCTCTTATCCCCATTCTATTTCTAGCTGTCTGATTCAATATCAGTACTATCTGTTCTTTACTTATCCAGTTATGTTTTTTAGGCTTCACGTTTTTTGTCTTTATTTGCATTATTTCCTGATATAATGCAACTATTTCAATATCTTTTGTACTGCAGTATTTTAAATACTGTTTAATAGCTGTTAATCGGATGTTTCTTGTAGATAAAGACTTACCTCTGTCCGTTAACCATTTTAGATATTCTCTGATCAAGTCAACAGTAATAATATCAAATGTCATCCTATTTATCTTTATCTTCTTTACATCACTAAGATATTTTCTCAATGAATTAAGACCTTCTCGATATGTTTCTATAGTGTTTTCACTTTTAAGATCCATTCTATATGATTCAATGAAATCTTTTACATATATAAAAAAATTATCAGTCCTCTTCATGAGTAACACCTATCCCTTCAGTAAGACTTTTTAATTTTTCACTGTATTCAGGAAATAAATGAGAAACCATATGAAGATAATACATCGTTTCCTGTGGTGAAGAATGTCCCATATACTGGCTCAGATATTTGATCCAGTTATCAAAGTTATATCCTAAACTCATACATTTCTTCATGCTTTTTACAGCGAATAAATGTCTTAATCCATGAGGAGTAGGTTTAACTGGGTATTTATCATATAGACTGCAGCTCTTTAATATACTATCAAACCAGCCACATATATCAGTATTAACATAATGTGTTTTATCATATGTTGGCTGAAAGAAATATTCTCTTTTTGGCAGTATCATACTATATGTATCATTGAATCTTCTACATAATTCATGCATTGAATCACTTAAATATACGACCCTATCCTTATAACCCTTACTATGATATATAGTTAATATACCCTTATCTAAATCTACATTTTTTGTTTTTAGATTACATGCTTCTGATGTCCTTAATCCACACGAATATATTAGGCGGAATATGATGGGAGCTATATATTCTTTATTAGGTGAAAGATGGTGAGGTGATAAATGATCTAATACATTGAAAAACAAATGTAGTTCATCATCTGTTAAAAGCTGAATTGGTTTTGGTGAATCTGGTTTTATTCTGAAATCTGGTATGTATGCATTTATTCCAATGGAATTGAGATATCTGCCAAGATGTTTTACAGTTCTTATTCGCTTATCCAGTTGTTGTTTAGATTTTGTATTAGATGAATATATCCAATCTAAAGCTATTTCTTTAGTTAATTCAATTTCTTCAGGATATCTGGTTTCATAGAATTTATTAAATTCCTTTAAAAAAGATTCAACATATTTTAAATCAAATCCCAGGTTATGTAACTGATTCATCATATTAGAACAGTGTTTATCAAAGTAACTCATTTTATCAAATCTCCAGTATATAAAAAATTATCAATTTCAAGAGCACAGATTTTCATACTTACACTATCAGTAGATAAGTATTTATTCACTCTGTTCTTATCTTCCTGTCCTAATGCTGAAGAAATAACAGCCAGAGAAGCACCAGTTTTTTATAGATTAGAGGCAAAAGTTCTTCTTAAGATATGAGTGCCAAACTCCTGAGGCAATTTGTCTTCAGAAACGTTACGCAATCTTTTTAAAAAATCCAATGAAATTCTATTTAGTTTTCTAAATGGCGCCTGGGAAGTGATGAATATATTATCTATATTGCACTCTTTTCTTTCATTAAGGATATAATCAATAATAGCGTTAGATGTTTCATTATCCATGGGAATCGTCAATGGAATATTAGTCTTGATTTGAATAATATCGATTAAATTGTTTGACCAGTCAATATTAGAAAATTTTAAATTGATAATATCAATCCTTCTAAGCCCACATCTTAAAGCTAACAGATAAATGGCTTTGTTTCTGAGGTTTGAGGGGAATAAAGGAAAATCATCTAAAATGATTTTCTCTATTTCAGCAGATATTGTAGACACAATTTTAGATTCGTTAACATGTAAAGATGGAGCTGTAAAGTGCAAGGATGAATCAATCAGATCATTTTTTTCGAGATAAATAATGAAATGATTAGTTCTAAGTATTTCTGCTTTAACTCCAGAAGGTTTACGATTCTTATAAGATTTGATGAGTACACTGAGATATATCAAATACTGATAAAGATTCAAGATAAATAAGTACGCTTTTTGCACAATAGATTTTAAATTTGATAGTTTCTTTTCTTAATCCAAGATCTTTTAAATAGTTTTTATAACTATATATCAAATCCTGATAATCTGATGAAACCGGAAATGAAGCATGAACAGAGCGATATATTTTCCATTCATTTAATACTCCTTCGTAATTGTCAGAAAGCAGTAATATAGTTCTTCTAAAGCTGCTCTTTTTTTTGTGATTAGTAAAATTAATGCTTGTAAACCATGATAAGGCAAGTCTTTTAGAAAATACAATGTTATTTTGATCCATAAGAACATTTAATTCTTTAGAACAGGATTCAAAGTAACAAATCACAGTTTTTGAAATGATACCAAAATTTTTAATTTTCTTTAAAGTATCATTCGAAAGTTCTTTAAAATTTTTAAAATCATTCATAATATATAATCCTCCTAAGAGGATTGTAAAAAATTATGCCGATAAATAAAAGATGGAATTATTATATATCCATGATTTCAATGTAATTATCGGCATAATTTATCTGTCGGCATAACGCATGTTATACCGATATCGGTATAAAAAGCAGAAAGAATGATGAGACAGGTCAAGCCAAAAGATTCTAAAAGAAAGAGAAAATA
>CAZWZD010000277.1:0-3025 GCA_964638235.1 uncultured Erysipelotrichales bacterium | reverse complement strand
TTTTCTTCAAAAAATTTAAAATTTATGAAAATAGGAAGTATATTTATGAAAAAAAAGAAATATATCTATAAATATTATAGAATATATTTCTTTATATGTCATTGTACTTCTCGTCCAATAGATTAACTTTAGTATTGTAATTTTAGTTTTTTAAAAGCTCTGCATTTGCAGAGCTTTCAATGTACTATTATTTATCTAATTGATAGAAACCAGAAACACCACTATAATTAGATTGGCTTCCTAATTCATCTTCAATTCTCATTAATTGATTGTATTTAGCAATTCTATCAGTTCTAGAAGCTGAACCTGTCTTAATTTGACCAGCATTAGTAGCTACTGCGATATCAGCAATTGTTGTATCTTCTGTTTCACCAGATCTATGAGAAACAACAGCAGTATAATTAGCTTTTTGAGCCATTTCAATAGCTTCTAAAGTTTCAGTTAAAGTACCAATTTGATTTACTTTAATTAAGATAGAGTTTGCTACTCCTCTTTCAATACCTTTTTCTAATCTCTTTGTATTAGTTACAAAGAAGTCATCACCAACTAATTGGACTTTCTTACCTAATTTTTCAGTTAAGTAATCCCATCCTTCCCAGTCATCTTGATCTAAACCATCTTCAATAGAAATGATTGGATATTTATCACATAATTCAACGTAGAAATCAACTAATTCTTGAGATGTAAATGTCTTATTATTTTCTCCAGGTAAAGTATATTTACCATCTTTATAGAATTCACTACTTGCAACGTCCATTGCTAATTTTACATCTTCACCAGGTTTATAACCAGCTTTTTCAATGGCTTCTAAAATAGTTAAAATAGCTTCTTCATTGCTTGCTAAGTTAGGAGCAAAACCACCTTCATCACCAACAGCTGTATTTAATCCTTTACCTTTTAATACTTTCTTTAAAGAATGGAAAACTTCAGCACCCATTCTAATAGCTTCTTTGAAAGAAGGTGCATTAACAGGCATAATCATAAATTCTTGGAAATCAACGTTATTATCAGCATGAGCTCCACCATTAATAATATTCATCATTGGAGTTGGTAAAGTATGAGCATTAGCACCACCAATATATTTATATAATGGAAGTCCAGCACTATTTGCTGCACATTTAGCTGCTGCTAAAGAAAATGCTAAAATAGCATTAGCACCTAATTTACCTTTGTTTTCAGTACCATCTAATTCAATCATAGTATAATCTAAAGCTCTTTGATCAAAAACATCCATACCAACAACCTTTTGGGCAATAATGTCATTAACATTAGCTACTGCTTTAGATGTACCTAAACCTAAATATCTTGAAGCATCTCCATCTCTTAATTCTACAGCTTCATGAACACCAGTAGAAGCACCACTAGGAACACTTGCACGACCAAATGCACCACTTTCAGCAGTTACTTCAACCTCTACAGTTGGATTACCTCTCGAATCCAAAATTTCTCTTGCATAAACTTTTACAATTTTATCCATAATCTTCCTCCTATATGCTTTACTCCTGCGTGGTTGGTCACAGGAGCAAAAAAATGATTTATACATAGTTAGTAATAACTAACTATAATTAGGATAGCACAACTTTTAAAATATTTCAATAGAAAGTTAGTCAAAACTAATTCTTTTCTATCATAACTATTATAAACATTTAAAAGATAAACTATTCATAAATAAAAAATAATTTAAAACATATATATAAATAAGGAGTGATAATGTGTCTATTGATTTATATTCCAATCTTTACTATTATCAATTAGGTTTAATTAAAAGAGAGAATAACTTATACAGTTTAGTAGATTTACAAACAGGAGAATGGTTTGAAAAGATGACTATATATTATATAAAGAAACTATTAAATAGCTGGAATGAATATGAGAGATATTCTGCTAACAAAGTCATAAAATTATGACTTTGTTTTACTGATAAAGCTAGAAATGACTTTTACAATTTCTTCTAAAAATTCTTGATCTTCTTTGTTAAAACGAGAGAGAGTAGGGGAATCAATATCCAAAACTCCAAATAATTCATCATCAATAATAATTGGTAATACTATTTCACTTTGACTTGCTCCATCACAAGCAATATGACCTTTGAATTCATGCACATTTTCTACTCGATAAATTTTCCTTTCCTTCGCAGCATTGCCGCAGACACCTTTACCTAGCTGAATATGTGTACAAGCAACTCTACCTTGGAATGGTCCTAATACAAGCTCATCATTTTTGTAAATATAAAACCCAACCCAGTTAATGTTTTCTAGAATTTCATTTAAAAAAGCACTTGTATTAGCTAGATTAGCGATTAAATCATTTTCATCTTCAACGATTGATTTTAATTGTTTAATAAAAAGAATATTATTCATTTGATTTCACCTCTTAAATATTATAACATACTTATAAGGTGATAAAAATGAAAATGAGTCAAGCAAAAATGTGTGAAACACATCCAAATTATTTAAAAGCCATCAAAAGAGAAATGCCACTATATAAAAGAGGAAATGATTTAAGAAGTGAATTTGGCAGAGATTATACACGTATTGTTTTTTCACAAGGCTATAGACGATTAAAACATAAAACACAAGTTTTTTTTGCAGTAAAAGATGATCATGTGTGTACAAGAAGTGAACATGTGAATTTAGTGGAATCAATCAGTTATACAATTGCTTTTCAACTTGGATTAAATACAGAACTAACGAAAGCGATAGCTGTTGGACATGATATAGGACATGCTCCTTTTGGTCATGGTGGAGAAAAGATATTATCGGATATTTCAAAAAAATATGGTTTAGATGCTTTTTGGCATGAAAGAAATAGTTTGAAATTTGTAGATGATATAGAACTGTTAGAAGATGATTATTTGAATAATTATAATTTGAATTTAACTTATGCTGTTAGAGATGGAATTATTTCTCATTGTGGTGAAATGAATCAAAAGTACATTCAAATAAGAAAAGAGTATATAGATTTAAAAGAATATCATTATGCTGGAGAATACAATCCTTATACATATGAAGGATGTGTTGTTAAA
>CAZWZD010000276.1:0-3041 GCA_964638235.1 uncultured Erysipelotrichales bacterium | reverse complement strand
ATTAGTATAGGCATATATTTCAATTAGGTCTTTATTAAAATCATCAATCTTATAAGCATCAACTTTCAAACCATCTTCATTCATAATACCAATAACATCTGTTAAATAATATTCATTTTGAGCATTATTATTTGTAACTTTATTTAAAGCATCAAATAACGCTTTATTGTCAAAACAATATTCTCCAACATTCATCTCAGTAATATGACTTTGTGATTCCAATAAATCTTTGAATTCAACAATTCCTGTAACTTGATTACCTTCTTTAATAATTCTTCCAAAAGGTAGTGATAAATCACAATCACAGCTCATTACAGTACCCATATTATTGTTATCTTTATGATAATCAATTAATCCCTGTAATGTTTCTTTTCTAATCAATGGAGCATCACCATTTAATACAATAGTAATACCTTCTTTATCCTTTAAAAGATCATAAGCTTGTAAAACTGCATGTCCTGTTCCTAATTGTTGAGTTTGATTAACAAAAGTAACATCATCAACAATATCCATAACTTGCTTTGCTTCATGACCAACAACAACAATAGTTTCATCTACACCCATTGCCTTTAATTCATCAACAACATGATTAATCATAGGTTTATATAAAACTTCATGAACAACTTTAGGTTTATTAGACTTCATACGAGTCCCTTTACCCGCTGCTAATACAATTGCATAGATTTTCATTTTTTTATCTCCTTTTTTCGCCTATATTCTAACAAAATTCTTATTTAAAAAAAAGGGTTAATATGAAATATCATAACCTTTTTTTAATATAAAAGATTTAATTATTAAATTTTGATATATTATCATTATAGTCAATAATCTATTTCTTTAGTATTTTTGATTTTCTTGCAAAAAAATATTTATTTCTAAAATAATTAAAACTTAACTCCATAATATCTTTATCCTTTGTAAGTCCAAAAACACAAGAGCCACTACCAGACATTAAAACACCATCAAAGCCCCACTTTAATAAATCTTTCTTTATATCTTCTATTTCTTGAACCATTTTTATAGAAGGTTCTTCTAAAGTATTCCCTAAACTGCTAACAACCATTTCATAATCATTATTTATGATACCTTCTTTCATATGATCAATATCAGGATGAATAGCATTAGAAATGTCCAGTGCTTTAAATGATTTAGCAGTTGAAACTCCTTTCTTTGGTTTTACTAACATAACATAACAATTAAAATCACTATTAATAAATTCTAATTTTTCTCCTATTCCTTTAACTACAGCAATTCTTTCATAAATGCAAAAAGGAATATCTGCCCCTACTTCTTTACCAATTTTAGCCAAAGTTTCATAACTCAAATGTAACTGAAACATTTTATTCATAGCTTTTAATACAGCTGCTCCATCAGCACTTCCTCCCGCAAGTCCTGCTTGAGTAGGAATATGTTTATAAATATGAATTTTAATACCACTGTTTATTTCATATCTATCAATCAATATCTTTGCCACTTTATACATGATATTTCTTTCATCAGTGGGCATTTTATAAGTATTACTTGTAATTTCTATACCTGATTCTATCTTATCAATATAAATTAAATCATGTAATTCTATAGGTGCCATAACCATATCTAATTCATGATATCCATCTTCTCTTTTTCTTACAACATCTAATGCTAAATTAATCTTTGCATATGCTCTTATTTTCATAATCTATCCTCCTATTGGAAAAATTCTTCTTGCTACTCCTTTAGTATCTATACCTCCTATACCACCTTGTTTATGAGAAGTTTGATTAATAACATTTTCTATATCTACATAATTCTTGACGTTTTCACTTGCTATAATACAAGCAATATACACTGGATCTAATGCATGAATGTTTTCTCTTTTAGGACTGGAAGCAAAGTTTGCCCCACTTACTAACAGCATCTCATAGTAAGACTGACAAGCTCCAGCGATAATTATCAAAGAATCTTTATCATTTTGGTATTTTCTAGCTTGTTTTATTGCTTCAACATAATCTAAAGAATGAGAATAATTCTCTATATCCTTTTTATCTTTATTCTTTCTTAAAGCATCGTGTCCTGTTATAACTAAAACTTGAGGTTTATGTTTTTCTAACAAGGGGATAATCTTATCCTTCATCTCCCCTTCTTTAATATAATAACAATCTGCTCTCATGGATAATTCTTTGTACTTTTTTTGACAAATTTTTAAATACTTATCATCACCATCTAAATGTAATATTTTTCCTTTCAGCATTGGTTCATTTCTTAAAGAAAAAGTATCTTCTTTTAAATTCATATCACTTAATTCTAAATCATCTAATTCACTATCAGCGATCAATCTAATTTCAATACCTCTTAAATAATAAATACCATCTCTAATATCAATAATCTCAAATACAATATCTTTATTATATTTCTTTCTAACAACATAATCTCCAATATTCATCATACCACCATATTATGATATGCATTTACAAATATTTTGATAATCTTGTATATCCAATTGCTCAGGTCTGCTTTTTTCATCTATGTTACATTTTTCTAATATTAGTTTTGCATCATAATCATTTTTTAAATTATTATATATTGTTTTTCTCTTTTGTTTAAAAGAAATTTCCAATAAATTGCATAATTTTTCACTACATACATTATTCATATCAATATGTATCACTGCACTATCCACATGTGGTGAAGGATAAAATACATTCTTACTAACATTAAAACAGTAATTTATATCACCACAATTTCTAATCATTAAAGATAGTGGACTTTTATATTCTTTATCTGTTAACTTTAAAGCAACTTCTTTTTGAACCATAGCTGTAAATGAATTGATATAAATACCTGATTTCATAATTTTTTCCATGATATCAGTAGTAATATAATATGGAAGATTTGTTACTATGCTTATTCTTTCATATGTTCGTCTTAAATCTTCTACAACTCTTCTTAAATTAATATCTAGAAAGTCTTTAAATATAATTTCAATATTGTTACAGTGATTTAAAGATTCGTTTAATAAATCTTTTAATCTTAAATCTATTTCATAACAGCATACATAAATT
>CAZWZD010000275.1:0-3041 GCA_964638235.1 uncultured Erysipelotrichales bacterium | reverse complement strand
ATGGATTTATACATTAAATAACAATCCAAAAGCTGCTGATGGTACAACTATTTGGGCTTGGGCTGCTTCTTATGTAGCTGATAAAGCTGTGGATCCAGAAGTTCCATCTGTTAATCCAGCTAATCCAACAACACCAACAGATTCAACAAATACAGGTAATACAACACCAACTCAAACAAATGTAAAAACTGGAGATTATACAAATGTTGCTCCTTATGCATTTGGTATTTTAGTAGGTATTGCTGGTATAAGCTATGTTTATAGAAGAAGAAAAGAAAATTCTTAATTTAAAATAAGTCATCGGATTTTATCTGATGACTTTTTTAGATTATAAAAAAACAACTCTTTCATTAATTGACGTTATTCTATCTAGTGTTATAATTAATTTAGGTTAGATGATATATTTAGAGGTATAGAAATGGTTGAAAGTAAGCTTAATATTGATAGAATGATAATTAAAGATAATGAAAATAATGAAATTTATTATGGTGGTGATCAGGAATGGTTCTCTACAGATTGGCAGAAAAAAGCAGGTTGTGGACCTACAACTGCTGCTACAATGATTTTGTATGAATATAGCAAAAATCAATATGACAGATTATCTTTTTTAAGATTAATGGAAAGCTTATGGAATTATATTACACCAACATCTAGAGGAGTTGATACTTTAGAAAGGTTTGCGGAAGGATATAAGAAATATGTCAAAGATCAGTATAATCTTTTTTTAAAGATTTTCTATCTTAATATCGTAGAAGATATAAATCAAAGACAGTCAAATGAGTTTATATTTTTGCAATTGAATAAGGCTGTTCAAACAAATCATCCAATTGCATTTCTTAATTTACATCAGGGAAAAGAAAAAAAGCTTTATACATGGCATTGGGTAACTTTGGTTAGTTTATCATATGATAAATATAATGATGAATTAAGAGGTTTAATTATTGATGAAGGACTATTAAAATCTATCAACTTAGGTTTATGGTTGAAAACATCTCAAAAGGGTGGAGGATTTGTATGGTTTGAAGAGGAGTGAAAGAATGTTTGATAAAAAGATTATATATTTTTTAACAGTTGTTGAAGAGGGATCTTTTTCAGCAGCTGGAAGGAAGCTGTTTCTTTCACAATCTGCTATATCTCAACATATTCTTTACTTGAAGATGAACTATCTGTTCAATTGTTTGATAGATCTGGCTATAGACCAGTTTTAACAGATGCTGGGAAATTTTATTATCATGGGTGTGTTGAAATTAGAAATCAATATGATAATCTTGAAAAAAATTTAAAAAATGCTTTTGATCAAACTTTGAGTGGTTTTACTGGTTCATATGAGAATAAAGATATTATTACATTAATTCAACAGTTTAAAAAATCTCATCCATTGGTTCAAGTTTCATTTGTGGAAGGTAATTTTGAAAATTGTATTAATAATTTGATAAATGATAAAGTTGATGTATCATTTGGATTAGAAAGTGATTTTAGAGGAAGAAGTGGAATAGATTATAGAATTTTACATTCATATGATTTATGTGTGATTTGTTCTTTTGATCATCCTTTTGCTTCAATGGAAGAAATTGATGTTCAGTTACTTCGTAATCAAGATTTTATTGTTTTATCAAAAGCTTTTGGAAAAGGATTTTTTAAAGATTTTATGAATGCTTTCAAATTAGATAAAATACAGCCTAAGATAAAAAAGAAAGTAGATTCTTTTGATGAACTTGTTTTTAATGTATCTATTGGTGAAGGAATATCTATTGTTTCTAATGATGTTGTAAGAGAAAGTGATGTCAAAACAATTCCACTTGTTCATTCTCATCATCAAAGTCAATATGTTATTGGATATAAGCAAGATGTTCATAAGAAACTGATTAAAGATTTTATTGAAGAAAGTAGTCGTTATTTTCAAACTCTATAAGTTTAATTTATAGAGTTTTCTTAATTTTTAGTATCTGTTTCTTGTCAAAAAAATCACTTATACTATATATAGAAATTAAGAGGATAAATGAATGAAAAAAATTTTATTAAATGGTGTTGATGGAAACTTTGGATCAAGAGCTGCAAAAGTCTTATTAGACAGATATCCACATGAAGATTTAGTATTTGCTGCTCCAACTCAAAAAGGATTAGAAAAGTATCAGGAATTGGATGTTGAAACAAGAGTAGCAGATTTTAACAATCCAGAAAAATTAGAAGAAGCTTTTAAAGGAGTAGATACTGTTATTTTGATTTCTATGCCTTTTGTTGGACCAAAGAGAAGAAAAACTCATAAAACTGCAATTGATGCAGCAGTGAAGGCTAATGTTAATCGTATTGTATATACTTCTATTGTTGGTGCTGGTGAAGAAGATATCGATACATATGAAGTTAACGATCATGTATGGAGCGAGGCATATATGAAAGAACAGCCGATTCATTACTTATTTTTAAGAGATTCTCAATATGCAGAAGCTATGGTTTCTAACTTTATTAATGCAGTAGAAAATACAAATGGTATTTTAGCTAATAATATGGGTGAAGGACAAATGGCGTTTATTTCAAGAGATGATTGTGCATTAGCTGCTGCTTGTGCTGCTATGTCTGATTGGCAGGATAGAGTTATTGATGTTAATGGACCAGAATTATTGACAATAGGAGAATATCTTGCGATTGCATCTGAAGTTACTGGAAAAAAAGTTGAATATCAGTACATTGATGATGAAACTCAATATGCATTCTTTGATTCTATTGGAGTTCCAAGAACAACAGAAGATATGTGGGCACAAACTGCATCTAACTTCCCATTCTGTTCTGATGGTATGGTAACTTTTGGAAGAGCAATTCGTTTAGGACAAATGGCTACATTTACTAATGATTTTGAAGAGTTAACTGGACAAAAACCAATGACAGTAAAAGAGATTTTTGAAAATATTGAAGAACATACAATTGGATCAAGAACATCAACTGATGATTAATGATTAAAACAAGAGATTTCCAAATAAGAAATCTCTTGCTTTTTTATCTATTAAGAATTTCAAAGCGTTCTCTAAAAACTTATTACCTATAAT
>CAZWZD010000274.1:0-3056 GCA_964638235.1 uncultured Erysipelotrichales bacterium | reverse complement strand
TATTAAATGAATCTGATTTTGTAAAAGAAAATGATAATTATGAAATTAAAGCTCCTGTAAGTGCTTATGTTGATTATGATGAAGATAAAGGCTATGGTAAGATTGTTGAAGAATCTCAAGGTAATACTTTGGATACTGATTTGTTTAATACATATATTAAAGAACAGTTAAATGCTTTATACACCGATGTTACGTTAGAAGATGGAGATGTATATAAAAAACCTAAGTATACATCTTCTGATGAAGAAATAACAAGTGAATTAAATACTTACAATATGTATTTATTTAAATGGATTAGCTGGGATATGGGTGAAGGTAATGTTGAAACTATTACTCCTGATGATATTAAAAATTGGATTACTATCAATAAAGATAAAGCAAATGTTGATATAGATAAAACAAAACTTGCTGAATGGATTGAAACTTTCTGCTTGAAATATAAAACTGTTGGAAAATCTAGAAATTTCACTACTCATAGTGGAAAAACAATTCAAATCTCTGGAGGAGATTATGGCTGGAGATTAGATTATGATGAAACTGTAGAACAGGCATATGAAGCTATTAAGCAAGAAGTAAAAAATGATTTAGTTAATGCTTATATGAATGATAAGAATGATGCTAACAAAGAAGCTTTAACTGTATCATTGGAACCTATTTATGAAAATACAGCATATAAAAAGGATTACGTTGATTTCCAAAATGATTGGGATACTCAAAATTATAGTGAAATTGATTTATCAGAGCAGCGTGTCTATGTTTATAAAAATGGGCAATTGGCTTATTCTTGTATATGTGTTACTGGTTTGCCAAGTGATCCTACGAGAGCTACAAAAACTGGTGTTTGGTATATCAAAGATAAGAAGCTAGAATATACTTTAGTTGGTGATGATTATGAAACTCCAACAAAATACTGGGTAAGAATTATGTGGACTGGTACTGGTTATCATTATATGAATCGTAGTGATTGGGGAAAATGGTCCTCTTCATTATATAAAACAAAAGGATCTCATGGATGTATCAATTTACAATATGAAAGTGCTAAAACTGTTTATAGTTTAGTATCTTTAGGTGATGCAGTGTTTATTCATTATTAAAAGCTAACGATCGTTAGCTTTTTTTTATCCATCATCACGAGAAAACATATTTTTCATTTTTTTACTTGCAATAAATAAAACTTTATTTAACAGCTGAATAGATTCTTTTTGTATATAGTCTGATATAATTTGATTACATTCTTCTAAATACAAGTGAATATCTTTATGATCTTTCCACTCTTTATCAAATTTTAAAATATAGTTATATCCTTTAGATAACACATTCAATTGATATCTTTCAATCTCACTAATACATTCACCAAAATGAGCATCTGCAATAACACCAATCAATCTATTTACCCAATAAAAATTCTCTGTTGTAACATCTGTTGTTGTTTTCGAAAAATATTCAGGGGTTTGATTAACGTTTGTATAAAATGGTACAATCGCATTAAATGCATTGCTTCCTTCAGCCAACCATTCAATAGCCATAATCTCTTTTGGCTGATATGGTCTTAACTGGGTAATTCCCAAAAAATTATTTCTATTGATTCCTATCGGTCTATATTTATTCGGATATAAACTGTCAGAACTATATGGATTAAATGTTGTTCCTTGATAATATGCTGATAATACATATTTGATATCTTCAATAGCCATTTTATGTTCTGGTATCAAACTCCATGGAATATCATCAGATTCTGGATGATAATCAGCATTTTCACCATCCCATTTATAAGTTTTAGGATTTAGATAACGTGCCATAAACCATGCTCGAGGCGTGTTATAAACATGATCTTGGTCGCTATGACTTCCTAAGCTTGCTCTTACATTGAAATTTGTTTCTTTTGATAAATCTTGATTAAATGTCATATTTATATGATTATCATTTATAAATGCAATCATATCTTTAGAACACATATGATTTTTTTGTTTACCAAAAGCATCTATAAAATCAAAAAAATCAATTCCCTGCTGATTTGGCATAATAACATAACTATCATCAGGCACTCTTTTAGCAATCCAATGATGTCCACCTATCGTTTCTAACCACCATATCTCATTAACATCTTGAAAACCAATACCATTCATTTCATAAGTTCCATACTCTTCCAATAAATACCCTAATCTTTCTACACCTTCTCTTGCACTATGAATATAAGGCAATACAATAGTCAAAAGATCTTCTTCTCCAATTCCTTCTTTAACTAATGGATCTGCACCTAATACTCTTAGATTTGATGTAATTGTTTCAGTAGCACTCATTGCAACATTACATTCATTAATACCTGCTTCGCCCCATATTCCTTCTTTTGGATCAGCGTTTGGCATTGCTGTATAACGCATAGGATTTTCTGGTAATTTTATTTTTACTTTTGATATTATAGACTGATATTCAATTGGCTGTTCTTCTGGCTTTACAACAATAAATTTCTTTGGCTCAAAACTATCAGGATGAGCATCTTCATTTCTAGCCATTAAAGTAGATCCATCATAAGATGCTTGTTTTCCTACTAAAATAGTTGTACAAGGCATATTCCCATTCCTCCTTCTATAACGCTAAAAATTATAACATTGTCATTTAAATTTTTAAATAGTTAGATTATTTTTCAATATCTTTTAAAAATAGATTTATTATAATATTCAAAGAACTTTCTAATCTATCATTCCATTCTTCAAAATCATAATTACTAGCATCTATAAATTGAATACTATTTTCATATTGTCTTGCTTTTTCTTCGTTATGCTGCTTATATCTAGCATTACCAATTAACCAAGAATCAGTAGAAAAATCTCCAATAAATTCTTTATTAAATACAATATGATTATTTTTTACGTTCTTTTTTAAAACTTTGATACTTTCTATAAATAAACTGTATATATCAGGATAGTGATTTTGTATATAAGCTATATTTTTATAACAAGTTCCATTGCTGATATCAGAATAATACGATAAGAAATGATTTGTATACTCCTGACTATCAGGGTAAAGAAAGTATAATGAGAATTCATGATCTAGCA
>CAZWZD010000273.1:0-3066 GCA_964638235.1 uncultured Erysipelotrichales bacterium | reverse complement strand
GTCAGCAACAAAGAGTTGCTTTAGCAAGAATATTTGCTTATGAACCAAAAGTATTACTTTTAGATGAGCCATTTTCTGCAATGGATACACATTTAAGAGAAAGTTTAAGATTACAATTATCAGAAGTATTAAAAGAATACAATGGTATCTCAATTATGGTTACACATGATAGAGATGAAGTCTATCAATTATGTAATCAACTTATTATAATTGATAAAGGAAGTATCATAGCTTCAGGATATACAAAAGATATATTTGAAAATCCAGGTAATGTTACTGCTGCAAGACTAACAGGATGTAAGAATATATCAAAAGTTGAAATAATTAATGATAATACAATCAAAGCATTAGATTGGAATAACATTGAATTAAAAGTTAATAGTTTAACGAAAGATATTACTCACATAGGTATTAGAGCTCATGATTTCTATCCAATAGATACAAAAGAACATAAAAATTCTATTGAAGTTGGTAAGGCCGAAATATCTGAAATGCCTTTTGAATGGTATATAACATTAGAAAATGGTATTTGGGGGAAACTAGAAAAACAAATACATGAACATACTTATCATGCACCACAATATGTATCAATAGATCCAGATAAAATATTATTACTTAAAGATTGAAGAACTGTTTTCAGTTCTTTTTTTACTTTTAAAGATTATAAAAAAAGTTGTAGTAAAGGTTACTAGTCAAGTATATGTATCAATGATATAATATTTAATGGCTTGGGAGGTATTTATGAATAATATATATATTGATATACTTGCAAAAATTAAAAACGGTGATAGTGTTGTTTTAAAGACGGAAATTGATAATGATGAAGGGAATATTTCTTCTTTAAAAAAATCTATTATAGATTTAGAGATAGATAACCATGATTTGAAGGTTAAACCTTCTTATAAAGACAATATTATTAAAGAACCTATTTTACCTAAAGAAAGATTAATTTTATTAGGTGGTGGACATATTGCTTTATCACTTTGTGAAATTGCTGCAAAATGTGGTTTTGAAGTTCATGTAGTTGATGATAGACCTGCATTTGCAAACAGAGAAAGATTTCCAGATGCAAAGGAAGTTATTTGTCAATCTTTTGAAAAGGCTATTAATGATTTAAATATTACTGCTTATGATTATGTTGTTATTATTACTAGAGGACATCAGCATGATGCTGATTGTTTAAGAGCTATTCTTCCAGGTACTTTTCCTTTATATTTGGGACAGATTGGCTCAAGAAGGAGAGTTAGAGGTTTATTTGAAATGTTAAAAGAAGAAGGTTATGATAGTCATAAATTAGATTGTATTTGCACTCCAATTGGATTAAATATCGGTGGTGTAACTCCAGAGGAAATTGCTGTTTCTATTTTAGCTGAACTTATTTCTTACAAACATTTACCACAAAATAATAACAATAATCATTATATCAATGCATCTGATTTAGACTATGATATTATTGAATTTTTAGCAAGTAACAGTGAACCAAAAGCTATTGTTACAGTTATTGATACTAAAGGTTCTACTCCTAGAGGTATGGGAGCTAAAATGGCAGTTGATTCTCATGGAAAAATTACTGGAAGCATTGGTGGAGGATGCAGTGAAGGTGCTGTGATAAGAGATGCGATAGATATAATTGGTACAGGTACATATAAAACTGCATTTATTGATATGACAGGTGATGTAGCAGCATCAGATGGTATGGTTTGTGGTGGTACAATGAAAGTATTGATTGAAGATGGTACACAATGATCTATGTAGATAATGCTGCGACAACTCGTATCTCAGATACTGTATTAGAAGCTATGCTTCCTTATTTAAAAGATAATTATGGAAATGCTTCTTCTATATATAAATTAGGTAGAGATAATTATCAGGTTATTGAAAAATGCAGAAAAAACATTGCTCATAAAATTGGTGCTTTTCCTAATGAAATATACTTTACTAGTGGAGGTACTGAATCAGATAAT
Organism: uncultured Erysipelotrichales bacterium; assembly: GCA_964638235.1. Classification (GTDB taxonomy): domain Bacteria; phylum Bacillota_I; class Bacilli_A; order Erysipelotrichales; family Coprobacillaceae; genus MGBC113645. The sequence goes on along the minus strand of CAZWZD010000273.1, from coordinate 1,102 downwards.
TGGGCCATAAAAAGCGTTATGAAAGAAGCTAAAAAGAATGGTAAAAATCATTTAATTGTTTCTTCTATTGAACATCATGCTGTATTAAATAGTGCAAAGTCTTTGGAAAAAGAAGGATTTGAAGTTACTTATCTATCTGTTAATTCTAAAGGTATAGTAGATCTTGATGAGTTGAAACGTTCTATTAATGAAAGAACTGCTTTAGTATCCATTATGTTTGCTAATAATGAAATCGGAACAATTCAACCAGTAAAAGAAATAGGGAAGATATGTCATGAACATCATGTTTTATTTCATAGTGATGCAGTGCAAGCAGTTGGAATATTACCTATTGATGTTAATGATTGTTTTATTGATTTATTATCATCATCTGCTCATAAATATCACGGTCCTAAAGGAATTGGTTTCCTATATATAAGAAGGCAAGCAAAAATTATGCCATTCTTCCATGGAGGTGCTCAAGAGAAAGGACAACGTCCAGGCACTGAAAATGTAGCTAATATTGTTGGAATGAATTATGCTCTTAATGAAGCATATGAACACATGAATGAAAAATATCAATATCTTTCTTCTTTGAGAGATTATATTGAAGAAGGATTGAAAGATATTCCTGAAAGTTATGTCAATGGTGATAAAGATAACAGATTACCAGGAATATTAAATATATCTTTTAATCATATTGATGGACAATCATTATTATTTGAATTGGATTTAAAAGGGATATGTGCTTCGTCTGGTTCTGCATGTTCATCTGGCTCAATTGAGCCAAGTCATGTTTTACTAGCATGTGGTGTTGAATATGCATTAGCTCATGGTACTTTGAGAATATCATTAGGGCAATATAATACTAAAGAAGAGGCTGATTTGCTTATAGAAAAAATAAAAGAAGCTATTGAATATTTAAGATAAAAAGTGTGATGAACTATCACACTTTTATAATAACTGCACTTCCATGTAAATCACATAATGGTACTAACAATAATGTCCCATATTTTTTTTCATAATCATCTACTGCTTTATGGGCACCAATAAACTGCTTATTATTATAATCATGGAGTAATATCATACCTCCATGACTAAGTCTAGGATAAAAATATGATAT